>NZ_JBSFJF010000023.1:0-121242 GCF_053597915.1 Streptomyces sp. NPDC001219
GCTCAGCGACGTCGAGATGGTCACCATGATCCTCACCGTCGTCCTCGCCGGGCACGAGACCACCGCCCACCTCATAGGCAACGGCACGACGGCGCCAGCATGTTCAGCCGGGCCGCCCGGCGGGCCGGCCACAGCGCGGCCAGCACCCCCACGACCAGCGCGATCAGCACGAACAGCGCGAGCCGGCCCCAGGGCAGCAGCAGCTCGTAGGTGGGCAGGCCCTGGCTGACCAGGTTGCCGACGGCCCAGGAGCAGAAGACACCCACCGCGATGCCCAGGCCCGCGCCGAACAGCGCGATGACCACCGACTCCAGCCGGACCATCTGCTTGATGCCGCTGCGGGCCAGGCCGATCGCCCGCAGCATCCCGATCTCGCGGGTCCGCTCGAAGACCGACATGGCGAGGGTGTTGACGACGCCCACCACCGCGATGACGACGGCCATGCCCAGCAGCCCGTAGGAGACGTTGAGCACCATCTCGATGCTCCGGGCGTTCTCCGTGCGCAGGTCGGCGTGGTCCTGGACCAGCAGCAGCGGGCTGTCGCCGAGGGCGTGCCGGATCTGCTTCTCCAGCCCCTCCGACGGGCCGTCCTGGGCGTTCACCAGCAGGGTCTCGACGTTCGACTCGTACTGGTGCGGCGCCACCGTCGAGGCGGCTCCGATCGAGTCGCCGAGCAGCTCGTTGGCTGCGAAGATTCCGACGATCTTGAGCTTCGCCTTCTTCTCGTCGAAGAAGGTGCCGTCCAGGGTGTCGCCGGTCTTCCAGCCCTTCATCTTGGCCATCTCCTCGGAGACCGCGATGTCGTTGCCTCCGGCGCCCTTCAACGAACCGCTGATGAGGTCCAGTCGGACGACCTTGCCGATCGTGCTGAGGTCGGTGCCCTTCAGGCTCATGGAGGAATTGGGGGTGTCGAAGCTCGTACCGCTCAGCGGAGCCGCCGCCTCGACGCCGGGGAGATCCGCCACCTTCTGCGACCGCTCGGGGTCCAGACCGGTGAACGTCGTGGTCCCGATCTTGTAGTCGGCCTTCAGCCCCTGGGCCGTCATCTTGTCCATGGCCTGCCCGGCCGAGTTCCCGACGACCGTCATACCGGTGATCAGGGTGAGGCCGATCATCAGCGCCGATGCGGTCGCCGCCGTACGGCGGGGGTTGCGCAGCGTGTTCTCCTTGGCCAGCTTGCCGCTGATGCCGAAGAGCCGGGTGGTGACGACGCCCGCCAGCGAGACCAGCGGCCGGGACAGCAGCGGCGCGAGGATGATGACGCCGATCAGCATCAGCACTCCGCCCACCATCGCGATCGGCAGGTCGTCGGACTCCTTGAGGGTGGAGACGTAGAACATGGTCGCGACGCCGAGGCCGGTGATCACCGTGCCGAGGGAGTTGCGGAGCACCAGGCTGCGCAGTGCGGGCGGCGCCTCGACGGTGTTGAGCGCCTCCACCGGGGCGATCTTCGCCGCCTTGCGGGACGGCAGCCAGGCGGCCAGTACGGTCACCACGACGCCCACCCCGAGCGCGGAGAGCACCGCGGCCGGGCTGATGACGACCGGTCCGTCCGGGAAACCCGCGCCATTCGCCGCGAGCACAGCCCGCAGACCCACAGCGAGGCCGATGCCCAGCGCGAATCCGACGACCGACGAGATCAGGCCCAGCAGGGCCGCCTCCGCGAGCACCGAGCGCACGACCTGACGGCGGGAGGCGCCGATCGCGCGCATCAGGGCGATCTCCCGGCTGCGCTGGGAGATCAGCATGGTGAAGGTGTTGGCGATGATGAAGACGCCGACGAACAGCGCGATTCCGGCGAAGGACAGCAACGTCTGGGTCAGGGACTTGCTCTCGTTGGCGACCGACCTGGACTGCTCGGCGGCGAGCTCGGTGCCGCTGGTCGCCGTGGCACCTTCCTTGGGCAGTACCTCGCTGACCTTGGCGGTCAGGGCCTGCTGGTCGGCGCCGGGCGCGGCACCGACCAGCAGCTCGTCGAACTGGCCGGGGTGCAGGAACAGCTTCTGCGCGGTGTCGGTGTCGAAGAGCGTCAGACTGCCGCCCGCGGTCACCTGCGGGTCGTCGGTGGTGACGATGCCGACCAGCTTCTTCGTCAGCACCGGGCCGTCGGTGGCGAACCGTACGGAGTCACCGATCGTGTGGCCGGACGCCTTCGCGGTCGCCTCGTCCAGCGCGATCTCGTCGGCGGCGGCCGGTCCGCGGCCCTTCAGCAGCGGGTAGCGGGGGTCGTGACCGTCCTTGCCCGGCTGGAAGTTGCCGGCGAGGTTCTGCCAGCCGTTGCCGAGCGGCACATTGTCCGGACCGGCGACGGTGGCCCTGCCGACGACATTGGCGCGCACGGACTGCACGCCGGGCAGTGCGCGGATTCTGTCCGCCAGCTTTTCGTCGACAGGAGTGCTCCGCTTGCCGTCCTTGCCGAGGGTCGGGGAGTTGGCGTCGGACTCGGCCTTGACGGAGACGGCCACCCCGTCGAGGTTCCTCTCGGACGCCTTCTTGACGGCCGAGCCGACGGTGTCGCTGAAGATGAGGGTGCCGGCGACGAAGGCGACGCCGAGCAGGACCGCGAGCGCGGTCATCATCAATCGGGCTTTGTGCGCAAGGACGTTGCGCAGGGCGGTTCGCAGCATGGTGGTGGTGTCAGTCCTGGTCCGGTGCGGGAGAGGGAGGGTGAGGTGCCGGGGCGTCCGGCGTCAGCTGGTGCGGCCCTTGGAGTCGAAGAGCCGCATCCGGTCCAGGACGGTGTCCGGGGTCGGGTCGTCGAGCTCCTCGACGATCCGCCCGTCCGCGAGGAAGACCACCCGGTCCGCGTAGCCGGCGGCGACCGGGTCGTGGGTGACCATCACCACCGTCTGCTGCATGGCCCGCACCGACTCCCGCAGAAAGCCCAGCACTTCGGCGCCGGAGCGGGAGTCGAGGTTGCCGGTAGGCTCGTCCGCGAAGATGATCTCCGGCTGGGCGGCCAGCGCACGGGCGACCGCGACCCGCTGCTGCTGACCGCCGGAGAGCTGCGCCGGCCGGTGCGACAGGCGCCCGGACAGGCCGACCGTCTCGATGACCCGGCTGACCCACTCCCGGTCCGGCTTGCGGCCCGCGATGTCCATCGGCAGCGTGATGTTCTCCAGCGCGGTCAGCGTCGGCAGCAGGTTGAAGGCCTGGAAGATGAAGCCGATCTTGTCCCGGCGCAGCCGCGTCAGCTGCTTGTCGTTCAGCGACCCCAGCTCCACGTCGCCGATCCGGGCCGAGCCGGACGAGATGGTGTCCAGACCGGCCATGCAGTGCATCAGCGTCGACTTGCCGGAGCCGGAGGGGCCCATGATGGCGGTGAACCGGGCCTTGCCGAACTCGACCGAGACGGAGTCCAGTGCGACCACGCGGGTCTCCCCCTGGCCGTAGACCTTGTTCAGGTCCGTGGCGCGGGCAGCGACCGCGGCGGAGGCGCGGGTGGGGGCGGGGGAACCGGGGACGCCCTGAAAGGCAGCCGCGTGGGACACGGGGACTCCTGGGGAAGGAACGGAAGAATGCGACGTTCCTATTCTTGAATGCGCAGGTCAGCGCGGTCCTCACCCGGAGGGACCGAAAGCCGGACCGGCCGGAAGTGCGATCTCCCCGCCCGGCGTCATCCTCTGGACGGACGGCCGTCCGTCCAGAGGCCGACGGAGAAGATCAGGGCTGCCGGCCGCTCCCGGCTTCCGACTCGCCCGCCCGTGCCCAGAATTCCGCCACGATATCGGCGAGGAAGGCGCGCCCCGCCTTCCCGGACTCCTCGGCGCCGTCCCCGCCGCCCCAGTGGAGCGTGCCGGCCATCAGCGTCTGATACGTGCTGTGCAGATCCCGCAGCACGTCCTGGAGCCGCTGCCGGGGCAGCGGTACCAGCTTGCCGACCGGCCGGACACAGGCCTGCCAGCGGGTGGTGGCGGCGCTGGTCAGCAGCCCGGCCAGGGCCTCGTCCCGGCCGGTGAAACGGAGCAGCGCGGGCAGCGGCAGCCGCAGCACCTCGGCGAGCGCCGCGGCCTGCCGGTCGGTGCCGCGCCAGTTCCCGCCGGCCTCCAGACGCTCATAGGCACGCGGCTCCATACCGGTCCGCAGTGCGAGGTCCGCCGGGGCGAGGCCGAGCGCCAGCCGGTGTTCGCGCAGGGTGCCCGGTGTGCCGATCAGCTCGCCCGGCGCGCACCACAGGGCACCGGCCAGCGCGGTCAGTTCGGCTTCCGTGGGGCGGCTCTCGCCCCGCTCCCAGGCCGCCACGGTCCCGGGCGCGACGCGCATGCCGAAGGCGGCCCCTATCCCGTACGCGACATGGGCGGGCGTCATGCCGAGGGCCTCACGGAGCCGGCGGGCGGCCTCGGCGTCGAAAGGGGGGCGGTGCGGCTCCCCGGCACGCGTGTTCACCGGCACACGGTAGGTGACGGGGTGGGACCGCACCTATGGTGCGGATGCCCAAGAAGGGAAGTCGTAGGAAGCTCCTAGCGGGCCGGTTTCCGGTCCGGCAGGTCAGTGGCCCGACCAGCGGTAGCGCAGTTCGGGGCGGCCGACCTGGCCGTACTGGGGGGCGCGGGCGGCCCGTCCGCTCTCCACGAGGTGTTCGAGATAGCGGCGGGCGGTGATCCGTGAGATGCCCACGTCGGCAGCCGCCTCGGTCGCCGTCAGCCCGCTGCCGGCCGATCGCAGCACCGTGGTCACCGCGTCCAGGGTGGCCGCGGTCAGCCCCTTGGGCAGCGCGGCAGGGCGCGGCGCGCGCAGGGCGGCGATCGCCCGGTCCACCTCGTCCTGCCCGCTGGCCTCACCGGTGGCGGCCCGGAACTCCGCGTAGCGGGTGAGCCGGTCGCGCAGGGTGGCGAAGGTGAACGGCTTGAGGACGTACTGCACCACGCCGAGCGAGACGCCCTCGCGCACCATCGTCAGATCCCGCGCCGAGGTGACCGCGATGATGTCGGCGGTGTGCCCGGCCGCGCGCAGTGTCCGCACCAGCTGCAGCCCGTGGCCGTCGGGCAGGTAGAGGTCGAGCAGCAGCAGGTCGATGGCGTGCTGTTCGAGGTGGCGGCGGGCGTCGGCGCCGGAGTGCACGGTGCCGGAGACGGTGAAGCCGGGCACCCGCCCGACATACAGGGCATGGGCGTCCGCCGCGACCGGATCGTCCTCGACGACGAGGACCCGGATGTCGGAGGGGGTCACCGGTTCCATCCTCTCCCGGCCGGACGGCCCGCGCAGGGCGCCGGCCCGCTCATCCGGCGGCCCCCGCCCGCAGCGGCAGCCGTACGGTGAACCGCGCGCCGCCCTCCGGCGCCCGGTCCAGCGTGACGGTGCCGCCGTTGCGCCGTACCGCCTGCTGGACCAGGGCCAGCCCCAGACCGCGGCCCCGGGCGGGGGCGGCGGTGCCCGGCTTGGTGCTCCAGCCCCGGCGGAAGATCTCCCCGGCGGCGTCCGCGGCCACCCCCGGGCCGGTGTCCGCCACCCGCAGCAGCAGCTCGTCCTCGGCCGCCCGTGCGGTGACCCGCACCCGTGGCGGGTCGGTGGCGCCGTGCTCCGGGGTGGGCGCGGCGGCGTCGATGGCGTTGTCGAGCAGGTTGCCCAGCACGGTGACCAGGTCGCGGGCCGGCAGTCCGGGCGGCAGCAGCCCGTCGTCGATCCGGCTGTCGGGCGTCAGCCGCAGGTCGACACCGCGCTCGTTGGCCTGTGCCGCCTTGCCGAGCAGCAGCGCGGCCAGCACCGGCTCGGCGACCGCGCCGACGACCTGGTCGGTCAGCGCCTGCGCCAGCTCCAGCTCCGCGGTGGCGAACTCCACGGCCTCCTCGGCACGCCCCAGTTCGATCAGCGAGACCACGGTGTGCAGCCGGTTGGCGGCCTCGTGAGCCTGTGAGCGCAGTGCCTCGGTGAAGCCGCGTACGGAGTCCAACTCCCCGGAGAGCGCCTGGAGTTCGGTGTGGTCGCGCAGGGTGACGACGCTGCCGCGCCGCTCACCGCCGGAGACCGGCGAGGAGTTGACGACCAGCACCCGCTCGCCGGTCAGCTGGAGTTCGTCGACCCGCGGACCGGTCGCCAGCAGTGCCTCGGTCAGCGCCTCCGGCAGCCCCAGCTCCGTGACCTGCCGGCCCACCGCGTCGTCGGACAGCCCGAGCAGCTCCCGCCCGCCGTCGTTGATCAGGGCGACCCGGCGCTGCCCGTCGAGCATCAGCAGCCCCTCGCGCACGGCGTGCAGCGCGGCCTGGTGGTAGTCGTGCATCCGGCTCAGCTCCCGGGCGTTCATCCCGTGGGTGTGCCGCCGCAGCCGGGCGTTGATCACATACGTCCCCAGGCCGCCCAGTGCCAGCGCCGCGGCGGCCACGCCCCCCAGCGCGAGCACCTGGTCGCGCAGCTGCGCACTGATCGTCTTGATGGTGATCCCGGAGCTGACCAGCGCCGTGATCCGGCCGCCGTGCGCGGGGTCGCGCACCGGCGCGACGACCCGTACGGACGGCCCGAGCACCCCGAGGTGGGTCTCGGGGAAGATCTCGCCGCGCAGCGCCGGGCCGATGTGCCCGAAGTACTTCTTGCCGATCGCGGACGGCTCGGGGTGCGTCCAGCGGATGCCCTTCGGCGACATGACCACCACGAAGTCGACCCCGGCGTCCCGCCGCAGCCGTTCGCTGTACGGCTGGAGCGCGGCCGTCGGGTTCTTGGTGCGCGCCGCCGCCACGACCGCCGGGGAGTCGGCGACGGCGGTGGCCGCCGCGGTCGCCTGCCGCCGCGCGGTCTCCTCCGCCTGCCGTCCGGCGCTCACATACGCGAAGACGGCGCAGCCCAGCACGACCACCGCCACCAGCACCACCTGCATGGCGAAGAGCTGCCCGGCGAGGCTGCGGGGGCCGCGCAGCCGGCCGGGACGGCGCGGCCTGCGGGGTCGGGGGAGTCGCATGCAGAACAGTCTGCACGGTGACCACGGAACCGTCTGCACGGTCACTTTTACGTGAACGAAATGTACGTAAGGGTGACGGGCGCCACAGTGACGTGCATAGTCGCCGGGACTTGTTGTGTGGCAGAGCCGCAGATCAGCGCACAGCCGTAGACCGAGGAGACAGCCGTGGCTGCACAGACCCCGCCCGGGGGCACCACCGAGGAGACCGCGCCGGTGAAGCGGGACCGGACCCATTTCCTCTATATCGCCGTGATCGGCGCGGTACTGCTCGGCATCGTCGTGGGCTTCGCCGCCCCCGGTGTCGCCGTCCAGCTCAAGCCGCTCGGCACCGGGTTCGTGAACCTGATCAAGATGATGATCTCGCCCGTCATCTTCTGCACCATCGTGCTGGGCGTCGGCTCGGTGCGGAAGGCCGCCAAGGTCGGCGCCGTCGGCGGCCTGGCCCTCGGCTACTTCATGGTGATGTCCACGATCGCGCTGGCCATCGGCCTGGTCGTCGGCAACCTGCTGGACCCCGGTTCCGGCCTCCACCTGACGGAGACCGTCAAGCACGCCGGGCACGCCCAGACCGAGGGCGGCGGGGAGTCGCTGCCCGAGTTCCTGCTGGGCATGATCCCCAAGACGCTGGTCTCCGCCTTCACCCAGGGCGAGGTGCTCCAGACGCTGCTGGTGGCGCTGCTGGTCGGCTTCGGCCTGCAGGCGCTGGGCACGGCGGGCGAGCCGGTGCTGCGCGGGGTCGGGCACCTCCAGAAGCTGGTCTTCCGGGTGCTGGCCATGATCATGTGGGCGGCGCCGGTGGGTGCCTTCGGCGCCATCGCGGCGGTGGTCGGCGAGACCGGCCTGGACGCGCTGAAGTCGCTGGCCGTCATCATGGTCGGCTTCTACGTCACCTGTCTGCTGTTCGTGATCGTGGTGCTCGGCACGCTGCTCCGGCTGGTCGCCGGCGTCAACATCTTCCTGCTGCTGAAGTACCTCGGCCGGGAGTTCCTGCTGATCCTGTCCACCTCCTCCTCGGAGTCGGCGCTGCCCCGGCTCATCGCGAAGATGGAGCACCTGGGCGTCAGCAAGCCGGTGGTCGGCATCACCGTCCCCACCGGCTACAGCTTCAACCTCGACGGCACCGCCATCTACCTGACGATGTCCTCGCTGTTCGTGGCCGAGGCGATGGGCAAGCCGCTGCCGCTCGGCCAGCAGATCTCCCTGCTGGTGTTCATGATCATCGCGTCGAAGGGGGCGGCCGGGGTCACCGGCGCGGGCCTGGCGACGCTGGCCGGCGGCCTCCAGTCGCACCGCCCCGAACTGGTCGACGGCGTCGGCCTGATCGTCGGCATCGACCGCTTCATGAGCGAGGCGCGGGCGCTGACCAACTTCGCCGGCAATGCGGTGGCCACCGTGCTGATCGGCACCTGGACCAAGGAGATCGACAAGGGCCGGGTGGCCGAAGTGCTCGCCGGGAAGGCCCCGTTCGACGAGAGGACGCCGGCCGCCGACGTGCCCGTCGCTCCGGTCGCCGCTGAGGTCGTCGCGCCGCGGGACGGCGGGACGGAGAAGACGTCCGCCACGGTCTGACACCGGGCCGCAGGAGGGGAGAAGGGGCGGGTGCCGGACACGGCACCCGCCCCTTCGGCACGACCGGGCGGCGGGCCGCCGCGCGACCGGCGCCGCACCCCCCCTCAATGCCCCTCTGACCTGCTGCTTTCCTGACCCCGGTCGATTGTCAGTGCCCCCTGACACCATGGTGAGGACACGGGAAACGCGGCCGGTCGCGGCCGGTTGCGCGGGGGCGCGGACAAGGAGGAACGGGCCATAAGGACATGGGGGACGGATCTGTTCGGTGGGGGTGCCGCAGCCACGGCTGAAGGGTCCGACAGCCACCAGCCGTGAGGTGGTCAGGACGGTCGCAGCCAGACGGTGGTCAGCGGGGGGAGGACGAGGGAGACGGACGCCGGGCGGCCGTTCCAGGGGGTCGGTTCCGCCTTGAGCGGCTCGGGGTTGCCGACGCCGCTGCCGCCGTAGCGCGGGTCGTCGGTGTTGAGGACCTCACGCCAGGCGGGGAAGCGGTCGGGGACGCCGAGCCGGTAGGCGTGACGGACGACGGGGGAGAAGTTGGTGACCGAGATCAGCGGAGAGGCGTCGGCGGCGAAGCGGAGGAAGGGGAAGACGTTGTCCTCGCTCGCGTCGCCGTCGATCCAGGAGAAGCCGACCGGGTCGGTGTCGCGTTCCCACAGGGCGGGCGTGGCCGCGTAATGACGGTTCAGCTCGCGCACGAGATCGCGGACGCCCCGGTGGTCCGGCTCCGCCTCGTACGAGGGGTCGAGCAGCCACCAGTCCGGGCCGTGGCTCTCCGCCCACTCCGCGCCCTGGGCGAACTCCTGCCCCATGAAGAGGAGTTGCTTGCCGGGGTGGGCCCACATGAAGCCGAGGTAGGCCCGGTGGCCGGCGCGCTGCTGCCACCAGTCACCGGGCATCTTCGACACCAGGGCGCGCTTGCCGTGCACCACCTCGTCATGGGAGATCGGCAGCACGTAGTTCTCGGAGTAGGCGTAGATCATCGAGAAGGTCATCTCGCCGTGGTGGTACTTCCGGTGTACCGGCTCCTTGGCGACGTAGCCGAGGGAGTCGTGCATCCAGCCCATGTTCCACTTCAGGCCGAAGCCCAGTCCGCCGAAGCCGCCGGGCCCGGCGTGGTGGGTGGCGCGGGTGACGCCGTCCCAGGCCGTGGACTCCTCGGCGATGGTGACGACGCCGGGGCAGCGGCGGTAGACCGTCGCGTTCATCTCCTGGAGGAAGGCGACCGCGTCGAGGTTCTCCCGGCCGCCGTGGACGTTCGGCGTCCAGCCGCCGTCCTCACGCGAGTAGTCCAGGTAGAGCATCGAGGCGACGGCGTCCACCCGGAGGCCGTCGATATGGAACTCCTCGCACCAGTAGACGGCGTTGGCGACCAGGAAGTTACGGACCTCGGTGCGGCCGTAGTCGAACTCCAGGGTGCCCCAGTCCGGGTGCGCGGCCCGTGCCGGGTCCTGCGGCTCGTAGAGCGCGCGGCCGTCGAACTCCGCCAGCGCCCAGTCGTCGCGCGGGAAATGCGCCGGCACCCAGTCCATCAGCACCCCGATGCCCGCCTGGTGCAGCGCGTCGATCAGGAACCGGAAGTCGTCCGGGCCGCCCATCCTGGCGGTGGGCGCGTAGAAGCCGGTGACCTGGTAGCCCCAGGAGCCGCCGAAGGGGTGCTCGGCGACCGGCATGAACTCGACGTGGGTGAAGCCCAGATCCTTGACGTACGCGGGGAGCTGCACGGCCAGCTGGCGGTAGGTCAGGCCGGGCCGCCAGGAGGGGAGGTGCACCTCGTAGACCGAGAACGGGGCCTCGTGCACGGGGCGCGCGCCGCGCCGGGCCATCCACGTGGCGTCGTTCCAGTGGTAGTGCGAGGTCTCCACGACCGAGGCGGTGGCGGGCGGGCACTCGGTCCGCCGGGCCATCGGGTCGGCCCGCACGGTCCGGGAGCCGTCCGGCCGGGTGATCTCGAACTTGTACAGCTCGCCCTCGCCGAGGCCCGGGACGAAGAGCTCCCAGACACCGGACGAACCCAGCGAGCGCATCGGGGCGCCGGTACCGTCCCAGTAGTTGAAGTCGCCGATGACCCGGACCCCCTGGGCGTTGGGCGCCCAGACCGTGAAGCGGGTGCCGGTCACCCCCTGGTGCTCCATGATCCGCGCGCCGAGCGCCCGCCACAGCTGCTCGTGCCGGCCCTCGCCGAACAGGTGGAGATCCAGCTCGCCGAGCGCGGGCAGGAAGCGATAGGGGTCCTGCACGGTCACGGTGTGCTCGCCGTAGTCCACCAGCAGCTCGTAGTCCGGCACGGTGCGCAGCGGCAGCACCCCGGCGAACAGCCCGTCCCCCTCGAAGGGCAGATCGGCGCGCAGCCCCTTCGCCAGGACGGTGACGCCCCGCGCGTACGGCCGCAGGACCCGGATGAGCAGCCCGCCGCGCACGGGGTGGGCGCCGAGCAGCCCGTGCGGATCGTGATGGGCGCCGCCCAGCAGCCGGCCGCGGTCCTCGTCGGACAGCGGTGCGGCGGGCCGGACCCCGTGACTGCCGCTCGTACGGGCCGGGCCCGCGGGCCCGTCGTTCCGGCCGGGCGCCGCGGCCGTCTCCCGGAGACCGGGCGGCCGGCCGGTGAAGGTGGCGCCGGCGATGCCCGGCCGGACCGACGGCGCCGTACCGGAGGCCGCCGGCCGGGAGGGCGGAGAGCCGGCGGGGGACGGCGACGTCATACCGGCCGGGCCGGTGGCGGGTGACGGGGTGTCGGAGGCGGACGGCGAAGCCGTTCCGGACGGAGGGGTGGCGGGCGATGGGCGGGCGGTCACGGGAGGGGCCTCCTCGGTGCGGGGCAGCGGACGGGTCTCAGCGGCGGACGGGCGGTGGGTGCGGCGGTTCGGCTGCGGCCCCTCACCCCCGGCCGTCGGGCCCGCCGGACCGGGACGGGCCGGACCCGTCCACCCCGACGGCCCGCTCCCCGCCCGCCGCCAGGCGCCGGATGGCGGCCATCGGGACGGCCAGCCAGTCGGGCCGGTGCCGGGCCTCGTAGAGCACCTCGTAGACGGCCTTGTCCGTCTCGTAGGCGCGCATCAGTTCGGGCGCGGAGCGCGGATCGAGCCCGCCGGCCTCCGCGTAGCCCAGGCAGTAGGCGTCGCGGGTGCGCCGCGCCCACTCCAGCGACCAGGGGTCGCCGCCCGCCGGTCCGCTGCGCGCGGCGTAGTCGAAGGAGCGCAGCATCGCCGCGACATCGCGGACCGCGGGCTGCAGCCGGCGCCGCTCGGCCAGCGGCCGGGCCGGTTCGCCCTCGAAGTCGATCAGCGACCAGCGGCCCTCGTCGGCGGAGCGCAGCGTCTGGCCCAGGTGCAGATCGCCGTGGATGCGCTGGGCGGCCCAGCTGCGGCCGTCCTGGCCGGTCGCGGCCAGCGCGTCGAAGGCGGTACGCAGCCGGGCCCGGTAGGGCTGGAGCACCGGTACGGCGCGGGCGGTGGCCGTCAGCCGCTCGTGCATCCGGGCGGCGATCTCCGCCAGCTGCGGGCGGCGCAGCTCGGTGGTCGGCAGCGTCTGGGCGAGCGCGGTGTGCACCTCGGCGGTGGCATGGCCCAGCGCCCGCGCCGAGCCGGTGAAGTCGGCGCGTACGGCCAGCGCGTTCAGCGCCAGCTGCCAGCCGTCCGCCGAGCCCGGCAGGAAGGGCTGCAGCACACCCAGCGTGGTCGGCTCACCGCCCTCCTCGGGGGCCGCCGACTCGAACCACGCCGCGGGCGCCGGCACCCGCGCGCACTTGGCGTCCGCGAGCGCCCGCGGCAGCTCCAGGTCCGGGTTGATGCCCGGCTCGATCCGCCGGAAGACCTTCAGGATGAAGGAATCGCCGTAGACGATCGAGGAGTTGGACTGCTCGACGGCGATCGGCCGGCCCGGCAGCCCGGAGGGGATGTCGGCATCGGGCTCCCGGCAGAAGCGCAGCGCGCCCATCCGGCCCGGCACCCGCAGCCGCTCCAGCAGCAGCCCGCAGAGCCGGCTGTCGAGGAGCGCGTCGTAGACGGCGCGGCCGCGCAGCGGGCCGCCGCCGGGGCACCCGATCACCGCGGGCGCCAGCTGGGGCGGTGGTGCGGGGTGCACTCCCAGCAGCAGCTGGTAGCAGTTGCCGCCGGCCGGGGTGCGGCTCGGTGGTGCGCTCTGGTGGGCGCGGACGAGCAGTTGCAGCAGGCCCGGTGCGGTGCCGTCGGGGGTGCACGGCAGCAGCTCGGTCGCCGAGAGCAGCGTGAAGCCGGTGACCAGCCGCCCCTTGCCGGCGAACCAGCGCTGGCGTGGCACCCAGTCGGCGAGCAGGGGGACCAGCGAGGGCAGCAGATCGGGGGCGGAGACGAGCGGGCGGCGGTCAGGGGTGTTGCGGGTGGCACGGGTCGAGGCGGTGTCCGACATGGCGTCGCGTCCTTTCCCCGGGCACACGACAGATAGGGCAGAGTGTCCCGGAATGCGGCCTTGACTGTGCGGCGGCGCGGTGGGGGTACCCCCAGACGGAGTCCGGGGCCCGGTGCGCGAGATCGTCCGTACGGCAGCGGTCTGCCGGCGTGTGCTGCTCCGCCGCCCGGCGGTCCCCCACCCGAGCCGGAGGGGCCGACGAGGGCTCGCCCGGCCCGTGCGTACTAGGGAGGCTGCCCGAGCGAAAGGTCAGAAAACGCCCGTACGCGCCATGGTGCCGCGTACGGGCGTCCTTCCGGCGCCCGTGCCCGGTCGGGCACCGGCTACCCCGCGTTCCTGCGCAGCCGGAACCAGTAGAACCCGTGGCCCGCGAGGGTCAGCAGATACGGCAGCTCCCCGATGGCCGGGAAGCGGACCCCGCCGATGAGTTCCACCGGATGGCGGCCGCTGAACGACCGCAGGTCCAGCTCGGTGGGCTGGGCGAAGCGCGAGAAGTTGTGCACGCACAGCACCAGGTCGTCGTCCGCGCCGTCGGTGCCCGGAGCCTCCCGCAGGAAGGCCAGCACCGCCGGGTTGGTGGAGGACAGCTCGGTGTAGCTGCCGAGCCCGAACGCCGGATTCTGCTTCCGGATCTCGATCATCCGCCGGGTCCAGTGCAGCAGCGACGAGGGCGAACTCATCGCGGCCTCGACATTGGTGACCTGGTAGCCGTAGACCGGGTCCATGATGGTCGGCAGGAACAGCCGCCCCGGATCGCAGGAGGAGAAACCGGCGTTGCGGTCCGGGGTCCACTGCATCGGCGTGCGCACCGCGTCCCGGTCGCCGAGCCAGATGTTGTCGCCCATGCCGATCTCGTCGCCGTAATAGAGGATCGGCGAACCCGGCAGGGACAGCAGCAGGGCCGTGAAGAGCTCGATCTGGTTGCGGTCGTTGTCGAGCAGCGGGGCCAGTCGGCGGCGGATACCGATATTGGCGCGCATCCGCGGGTCCTTGGCGTACTCCGCGTACATGTAGTCGCGCTCTTCGTCCGTGACCATTTCGAGGGTCAGCTCGTCGTGGTTGCGCAGGAAGATGCCCCACTGGCAGCCGGACGGGATCGCCGGGGTCTTGGCGAGGATTTCCGAGACCGGATAGCGCGATTCCCGCCGTACCGCCATGAAGATGCGCGGCATGACCGGGAAGTGGAAGGCCATATGGCATTCGTCGCCGCCGACGCGGTAATCGCCGAAGTAGTCGACGACGTCCTCCGGCCACTGATTGGCCTCGGCCAGCAGCACGGTGTCCGGATAATGCGCGTCGATCTCCGCGCGGACCCGCTTGAGGAAGGCGTGCGAGGCCGGCAAATTCTCGCAGTTGGTGCCTTCCTCGGCGTAGAGGTAGGGCACCGCGTCCAGCCGGAAACCGTCGATCCCCAGGTCGAGCCAGAAGCGCAGGGCGGAGATCATCTCCTCCTGGACCGTCGGGTTCTCGTAGTTGAGATCCGGCTGGTGGGAGAAGAAACGGTGCCAGTAGTACTGCTTGCGGACCGGGTCGAAGGTCCAGTTGGAGGCCTCGGTGTCGACGAAGATGATGCGGGCGTCGGCGTACTGCTTGTCGTCGTCGGCCCAGACGTAGTAGTCGCCGTACGGCCCGTCGGGGTCGGTGCGCGACTCCTGGAACCACGGGTGCTGGTCGCTGGTGTGGTTCATCACCATGTCGATGATGACCCGCATACCGCGGTGGTGCGCGGCGTCCACGAATTCCACGAAATCGGCGAGGTCACCGAATTCGGGAAGCACCGCGGTGTAGTCGGCGACATCGTAACCGCCGTCCCGAAGCGGGGATTTGAAGAACGGCGGAAGCCAGAGGCAGTCGACCCCCAGCCATTGCAGATAGTCGAGCTTGGCCGTGATGCCCTTGAGGTCGCCGATTCCGTCGCCGTTGCTGTCCTGGAAGGAGCGCACCAGAACTTCGTAGAAGACGGCCCGTTTGAACCAGTCGGGATCGCGGTCCTTCGCCGGGGTGTCCTCGAACGTGTCGGGGACAGGCTCATTGACGATCAATTGGGTGACCCTCCGATCGGTGAGGACGGTCGCAGCGACAGCACATGGGCGGGCGCGAGTGAGCGGCCCGGCTCCAGGCGCACATAGTTGTCCCTGCCCCAGTGGTAGGTGTCGCCGGTGAGCTCGTCGCGCACCGGAATGGACTCGTGCCGGCCGAGGCCGAGTTCCGGCATGTCCAACGACACCGTCGCCTCGTGGGTGTGGTGCGGGTCGAGGTTGACCACCGTGAGCACCGTGTCGGCCCGGTCGCCGTGCCCCTCGCGTTTGGAGTAGGCGAGGACGGCCTCGTTGTCGACGTGGTGGAAGCGCAGACTGCGCAGCTGCTGCAGGGCGGGGTGCCGGCGGCGGATGCGGTTGAGCGCCGTGATCAGGGGGGCGATGGTGTGGCCCGCCCGGGCCGCCGCATCCCAGTCGCGCGGCCTGAGTTGGTACTTCTCCGAGTCGAGGTACTCCTCGCTGCCGCGGCGTACCGGCGTCGACTCGCAGAGCTCGTATCCCGCGTAGACGCCCCAGGTGGGGGAGAGGGTGGCGGCCAGCACGGCGCGCACCTCGAAGGCGGGGCGGCCGCCCTCCTGGAGGTAGGCGTGCAGGATGTCCGGGGTGTTCACGAAGAAGTTGGGCCGCAGGTAGGAGGCGCCCTCACCGGTCAGCTCGGTGAGGTAGTCGGTCAGCTCCTGCTTGGTGTTGCGCCAGGTGAAGTACGTGTACGACTGGTGGAAACCGACCTGGGCGAGGGTGTGCAGCATGGCCGGGCGGGTGAACGCCTCGGCGAGGAAGAGCACGTCCGGATCGGTGCGGTTGATGTCGCCGATCACCTTCTCCCAGAAGGCCACCGGCTTGGTGTGGGGGTTGTCCACCCGGAAGATCCGTACGCCCTTGGCCATCCAGAAGCGCAGCAGGCGTTCGGTCTCGCGGACCAGCCCGCGGAAGTCGGTGTCGAAGGCGAGGGGGTAGATGTCCTGGTACTTCTTCGGCGGGTTCTCGGCGTAGGCGATCGTGCCGTCCGCGCGGCGGTGGAACCACTGGGGGTGCAGGGTGACCCAGGGGTGGTCCGGGGAGCATTGCAGCGCGAAGTCCAGGGCCACCTCCATCCGCAGGTCACGGGCGGTGCGGACGAAGTGCTCGAAGTCGTCGAAGGTGCCCAGGTCCGGGTGGAGGGCGTCATGGCCGCCGGCCGGTGACCCGATGGCCCAGGGGGAGCCGACGTCGTCCGGGCCGGCCGACAGCGCGTTGTTGGGGCCCTTGCGGTAGGAGGTGCCGATGGGGTGGACGGGCGGGAGGTAGACCACGTCGAAGCCCATGGCGGCGACGGCCGGGAGCCGCTCCGCTGCGGTGCGCAGGGTGCCGCTGACGGCCGTGCCGCACGGGCCGACCGTGGCGCCCTCGGAGCGCGGGAAGAGCTCGTACCACGAGCCGTACAGGGCCCGGCGGCGCTCGACGACCAGTGGCATCGGGTGCGAGACGGTGAGCAGCTCGCGCAGCGGATGGCGTGCCAGCACCTCGGTGACCTGCGGGGACAGCGTCGCGGCCAGCCGGGTAGCGGCGGGCAGCCCGGTGTTGCGCAGGGTGTCCACGGCGGCGAGCACCGCCTCACGGCCGTCGCTCTTGGGGACCTCGGCCGCCGCCCGCTCATGGAGGGCGGCGCCCTCGGTGAGCACCAGCTCGGTGTCGATGCCCGCCGGGATCTTGATGGCGGCATGCCGCCGCCAGGTGGTGACCGGATCGGACCAGGCCTCGACGGTGAACGTCCAGCGGCCCTCCAGGCCGGGGGTGACCTCGGCGCTCCACCGGTCGGAGCCGGGCGCCCGTTCCCGCATCGGGGTCCAGGGCCCGCAGCGGCCGGCCGGATTGCGCAGCACCACGTTCGCCGCGACGGCGTCATGCCCTTCGCGGAAGACGGTGGCCGAGACCTCGAAGGTCTCACCCACCACGGCCTTCGCCGGGCGGCGGCCGCAATCGATCTGCGGGCGGATGTCCAGAACAGGAATACGACCGATCATGGGCTCACCTGGTCTTGTGATGCTTTACGGCGTTTTGTCCTTTGTATCCGCTTCATGGCGGGCGGACCGGGTGCGGGCATGGGCGCTCCTGTCCGCTTTCACTCGGCTGGCGGAGGGTGCGGCGGGGCGGGTCGGCGCTCCTCCGGCCTCCGGTCGGTGGTTCCCCCGATGCATCCTGTGCGGGTGTGCGCTGCGGGCGAAGGGTCCTGACCGGCGGACCCTCCCGCGGGCGGCGACCGGGACGGTCGGCGGTGTGCCGCCCGCTCCCGCCCCGCCGTACCGCGGCGGACCTGCCTCGGCCCCCGCGCCGGCGACTACGGCGCTGCGCTGACACGGTCGGCGTTCGCCTCCTCAACTCGGTCTGATCACAGCGGAGTTGCGGTGTGCGGATGTCCGGTGCCGCGCCGGGGCCCGTCGGCGCCACACCGCAGCCTCTCTCCAGGAGGGAGTCCGTACAAGAGCGCATGAGGGGGTGGAATCAGCCATATCGGCGGACGGGGTGGTAGGGAGGATCGAGGCCCGGCGGGAAGGGGAAATTGCCGGTATACAGGGCGAGTTGAGGACGCGCTCCGCGGGTTCGGGCGGGGCGGGGGCGCTCTAACGGTCCCGCCGGTGGACCACGCGCTTCCTGACCAGCCGGTCGTCGGTGAAGCAGAGCTGATAGGCGTCGTCGGAGCCCGCGCGGACGCTGTAGTACCGGCAGGTCCAGTCGTGCGGGGGCGGTGGGGTGCCGTCCGGCGGGGCGTCCAGCGCGAAGAACGGGAGGAAGGACTCCACTCCGGAGCGGTCGGCGCCGAGGCGGAGCACCGCGTAGCGCTCCCGTTCCAGCACCGTCCACGACGGGCTGACCAGATGGAAGGTGCTGCTCAGCACCACCAGGGCGGCCAGCAGTGCCAGCGGGACCGCCACCGTCTGCCGCAGCCGGCGCCGCACCTTGCGCCGGGCGTCCGCCAACTCCCGTTCGGCAGCCGTGGGTTCGGAGAGCCGGGTGGACTCCGGCAGGGGCGCCCCGGCCGTCGGCAGCCGTGCCGAGACGGTGAAGCCGCCCTCCGGGGTGGGGCCGGCCCGCAGGGTGCCGCCCGCCAGCCGTACCCGCTCGTCCAGCCCCACCAGGCCGCTGCCCCCGGAGACCGGGGCGGCCGCCGGCCCGGTCGGCGGCGCGGTGTGGGTCACGGTGACCCGCAGTTGTCCTTCGGCCCGCCCGATCCTGACCCGGACGGCCGCGCCGGGGGCGTGCTTGGCGGCGTTGGTCAGGGACTCCTGGACGACACGGTGCAGGGCGGGGCCGGTCATGGCCGGAAGGGGGATGGTCCCGGTGTCGTCCGGCTGCTCCAGGTCCACCGTCATCCCGGACGCCCGCGCCCGCTCCACCAGCCGGGGCACGCTCTCGTCGGCCGGGGTCCGGGGCGCGCCCTCGTCGTCGGCGCGCAGCACGCCGATGATGTCCCGCAGCCGTTCGGTCGCCGTCCCGGCGGCGGCCCGCAGCTCACCGGCCGCCGCCTGACGGTCCGGGTCCAGCCGTGGATCGACCTCCAGCGCCCCGGCCCGCAGGGCGATCAGGGCCAGGTCGTGGCCGAGGGAGTCATGCATGTCACCGGCGATCCGGGCGCGTTCGCGCAGCCGGGTGCGGTCGGCGACGGCCCGCTGTTCGCGCTCCATCCGCTCGGCGAGCTGCCAGCCGGTGCGGGCCAGCGCGGCGTACTGCCGGCGGTAGCGGCCCAGCAGCCACGGCAGCATCACATTCAGCAGCAGCGTCAACAGCAGCGAGAACCACGGCCACACCGTCCGGCCGACCACCGCTGCCAGCGGCAGCCCGCCCGCCGCCACCGCGGAGAAGAACCACAGTGCCGGGCGGGCCCGGGACATCCGGGCCCCGGCCAGATAGCCGAACACCGCCAGCGCCGCGCAGTAGGCGACGGTGAACAGGTCCAGCGAGATCACCAGGCTCGGCGCGACCGGCAGCGCCAGCGCCGTCAGCGGCCGCCGCCGGTGCAGCAGCACGGACACCGCGAGCAGCGGGAAGGCGGCCGCGGTGGCCCACGGGTGGGTGGCGGCGAGGGAGGGGAAGGCGAACGCCGGCGGACCGCACACCAGGAGGTAGAGCCCCAGCCCGGGGACCAGCGCGCGCAGCTGCCGGGCGTCCGGGCGCCGCCGGCGCGTCATGACGCCGGGACCAGACCCGCCTCGTACGCGAGGACCGCCGCCTGCACGCGGTTGCGGACGTCCAGCCGGGCGAGGACCGCGCTGACATACGCCTTGACGGTGCCCTCGACCAGGGACAGCCGCTGGGCGATCTCGGCGTTGGACAGCCCGGCGCCGACCAGCCCCAGCACCTCGCGCTCCCGCCCGGTCAGCTCGGCGACCCGGGCCCGGGCGGTCACCCCGCGGCCCAACTGCCCGGCCGCCAGGTGCGAGATGACCCGCCGGGCGACGGACGGCGAGAGGCAGGCACCGCCCTCGGCGACGGCCCGGACCCCGGCGATCAGCTCCCGCGGATCGCCGGACTTGAGCAGGAACCCGGCCGCGCCCGAGCCGAGGGCCTCGGCGATGTACGCGTCCTCGGAGAACGTCGTCAGCATCACGACGGCGGTGGCGGGCAGCGCCCTGGCCAGCTCCGCGGCGACCCCGAGGCCGTCCAGCCGCGGCATCCGGATGTCCAGCAGACAGACGTCGGGCCGGTGCCGGAGCGCCAGGCCGACCGCCTCGCGGCCGTCGGCGGCCTCCGCGACGACCTCGATACCGGGTGCCGCGCCGAGGATCGCGCGCACACCGGCCCGTATCAGGGGCTCGTCGTCGGCGAGGAGGACCCTCGTACAGCTCGTGGGCGGGCCGCCGCGGGACTCAGTCATACCGCCAGATTATGCGGCGGGAGGCCCCTGGCGGCGGGGGTTCAGCGGGTATCCGGGCATGCGGCCCGTCCCCCAACCGGGCGGGCTCCCCGGCCCGTCCGGCACGCTGCCGGGGCCGTGGGCGGGAGGTGCCGGATGCTGAGGGCCTCCGAATCCGCAGGAGCGGCCCGTGAACCAGCCCAGCCCCCGAGGAACCGGTGCACCGGCACTCAGCGACGCCGGCCAGGACACCGCCGATCAGCCCGGGGTCATCGGTATCGCCCTCGCCGCCGTGCTGACGGCCGCGCTCGCCGAGGGGTCCTGGCAGTGGTTCGCCACCTACATCGGCGTGACCCTGCTCGCGGTGGTCTTCTCCTTCTACGGGATGCCGGCCTGGACGCCCGGCTTCCGCACCCCGTACCTGCGGAAACTCCTCGCGTATGCGCTGGTCGTCGGCCTGTGCGTGGCGATCGCACTGGCCCCCATGATGCAGCGCTGGGCGTGGCTGTTCCCGATGCCGGGCACCCGTAGCGGCTGCCCGGAACTGGGCCGGTACGAGGGCTTCCGGGCGCACGCCGAACTGGCGCACCCGGCGGGGCTCGACCAGGCCGCGCTGGCCCATGCGCAGCGGGCCCGGACCGAGGAGGCCGTCGCCGACTGCCTGTCGGCCACGACGACGCACTGGCTGCCGGTGTACGGGGCCGGGGCGGCGGTGCTGGTCGGTGTGGCCGTGTGGTTCTTCGACCGGGCCCGTGCGGAGAAGGGCAACCGTCCGGCGTCTTCCTGACCGGGGCCGTGCAACGCGAAGGCGGTGCCCGGAGAATCTCCGGACACCGCCCGCCCCGGGGTCAGATCACCCCGGCACAATCAGCACGTTCCCGCATGGTGCGTCACTTGACGCCGACACCGGTCCAAGCGGCCTCGACGCCCTTGACCTCGGCGCTGTCGGCCTTGTACAGGTCGGTGGCGGCCTTGACGGTCGCCTCGCGCGCGGCCTTGTAGTCCGTGTTCGAGGTCATGTACTCGGTCAGGGCCTTGAACCAGATCTTCTCGGCCTTGTCCCGGCCGATGCCCTCGACCTTCTTGCCGTCCGCCGTCGGGCTGTCGTACTTCACGCCACCGATCTCCTTCGCGCCGCTGCCCTCGGACAGCAGGTAGAAGAAGTGGTTGGCGACACCCGAGGAGTAGTGCGGGTCGAGGCCACCGGTCTTGGAGTCCCAGTTGTCCTGCGACTGACCGTCCTTGGACGGCTTGTCCATGTAGCGCAGCGGCTTGCCGTCACCGTTGATGTCGATCTTCTCGCCGATGAGGTAGTCGCCCGGGTCCTTCTCGCTCTTGGCGAAGAACTCGGCCGACGTGCCGAAGATGTCCGAGGTGCCCTCGTTGAGACCGCCGGACTCACCGCTGTAGGTGAGGTTGGCGGTGGCGGAGGTGACACCGTGCGACATCTCGTGCGCCGCGACGTCCAGGGCGGTCAGCGGCTTCTTGTCGCCCTCACCGTCGCCGTACGTCATGCAGAAGCAGCTGTCGTCCCAGAAGGCGTTGACGTAGCTCTTGCCGTAGTGCACGCGGGACGAGGCGCCCTTGCCGTCGCCCTTGATGCCGCTGCGGCCGTGCACCTTCTTGTAGTAGTCCCAGGTCACGGCCGCGCCGTAGTGCGCGTCCACGGCCGCGGTCTGCGGGTCGTCCGGCTTGCCGGTGCCCCACTTGTCGTCCTCGTCCGTGAAGGCCTTGCCGTCACCGGACTCGCTGTTCTCGAGGTTGGTGGTCTTGTGGTCACCGCGGTCCTTGTCGGTCAGCGTGTAGCCGCTGCCCGACTTGGAGGTGCCCAGCTCGACGCTGCCGCTGTACTCGCTCTCGCCCTTGCCGGTACGGATCTCGTCGTACTGGAACAGCTTCTTGCCGCTGTTGGCGTCGGTGATGACGTGCATCCGGCTGGGGGTGCCGTCCTTCTTCACGCCGTTGACGACGGTGTCGTAGGCGAGGACGGGGGTGCCGGAGGCGGCCCAGACGACCTTCTTGGGCGCCTGCGCGTCGGCCTTCTTCGCGCTGAGCGACTTCACCGCGGTGCCCTGCGCCGACTTCGCGGCGGCGGTCGGGGCGATCTTGGCGGTGGTGGAGGCCACCTTGACCGTCTTGTCGGTCGACTTGGTGGTGCTCTTGACCGCGCCGCCCTTGGCGGTGTGCACGATCAGGTCGCCGCCCAGCACCGGCAGGCCGGCGTAGGTGCGGTCGTAGCGGGTGTGCGTGGTGCCGTCAGCGTCCTTGATGACGTCCTTGACGACCAGCTTCTCCTGTGCGCCCAGGCCCAGTTCCTTGGCGGCCTGCGCCTTGGTGGCGCTCGCGTCACGCAGCAGTTCCGCGCGGTGCGAGGCGCTGAGCTTGAGGGGCGAACCGTCCGCGGTGGGGGTCTGGGCGGGGGAGGCGCCGGCGGTACCTGCGGTGATGCCGGCGGCCACGAGGGCGGCGACGGCGAACGAGGTACCGATGACACGGGTCTTACGGGATATGCGGGGGGTCACGCGTGCTCCTTCAACTTTGCCAAGTGGTGGGGGTGCAAAGCGATGCGGGTGTGACGTGCGTTCGGAGAGACTGCCATTCGAACGCGTGCATGTCAGGAGGGTGTAAAGGGATTGGCTGAAAAATGTCCGTGGAGAGGTGCGCGCCGTTCGCATAACGGAGCTGGGCGCCGCCCCCGGCTATCAGGGGGCGACGCCCAACGCGCTTGCCTCGTACCTCAGTTGTGCGGTGGCGTGATCTGTGACCCGCCTATGTCATACCCGGGTGACGGCTGGGTGCCGCCACGAGGTCAGAACGTCAGCTTCCAGCCGTTGATGTAGCCGGTGTCCTGGGAGTAGACGTCCTGGACCCGGAGCTTCCAGGTGCCACTGGCCTTCTCCGAGGAGGCGTTGACGGTGTACGTGGTCTTCACGTCGGCCGCCGAGTCGAACGCGCTGGAGTTCTTCAGCCGGTAGGCCGTGCCGTCCGGGGCGATCAGGTCCACGACCAGGTCACCGCGGTAGGTGTGCACGATGTCCACCCCGACCTTCAGGGTGCTCGGCGCGTTGCCGGTGCGGCCGACGGTGATCGGCGAGGTGACCGCCGAGCCGGCGTCCGGGATCTGCACGTCGGCGGCGTTCTCGAAGACATTGCCGCCGCCGGCCGGGTTGACCGTCCAGGTGAAGGCGGTGGTACCGGTCTTCTTCGCGGCGTCGGTGACCGTGACCGTCACGTTGGCGGTGCCGGCCGTGGTCGGCGTACCCGAGATCAGACCGGTGGTGGCGTTGATCGAGAGCCCGGCGGGCAGCCCGGTCGCCGCGTACGTCAGTGCGCCCGCGGTACCGCTGCTCGCCTTGATCTGGAGGCTCGCCGCCTGGCCCACGGTGCCGCTCTGGTTGCCCGGGTTGGTGACGGAGACCGCGCCGCTGTCCGGGACGCGGGAGCCGACGTTGACCGCCGCCCAGGTGTTGGCGACCGTGTTGTAGGAGGCGCTGCCCTCACCGAACAGGTCGGCCGCGGCCTTGAGGGTGGCGGTGCGGGCGGCCGCGTAGTTGGTGTTGGCGCTCATGTACTGGCTGAGTGCCTTGAACCAGACCTTCTCGGCGTTGGCCCGCCCGATGCCCGGGACCGGCAGGTTGTCGGAGGTCGGGCTGTCGTAGTGCACGCCGCCGATGTCCTTCGGGCCGCTGCCCTCGGACAGCAGGTAGAAGAAGTGGTTGGCGACGCCGGACGAGTAGTGCACGTCCTTGTTGCCGACGTTGCTCGACCAGTAGTCGGCCGAGGCCCCGTCCTTGGACGGCTTGTCCATGTAGCGCAGCGGGGTGCCGTCGCCGTTGATGTCGATCTTCTCGCCGATGACGTAGTCACCGGGGTCGGAGGTGTTGTTGGCGTAGAACTCCACCGCCGTACCGAAGATGTCGGAGGTCGCCTCGTTGAGGCCGCCGGACTCACCGCTGTAGGTGAGGTCGGCGGTGGCCGCGGTGACACCGTGCGACATCTCGTGGCCGGCCACGTCGATGGCGGTCAGCGGGGCGGCGTTGCCGCTGCCGTCGCCGTACGTCATGCAGAAGCAGCCGTCGTCCCAGAAGGCGTTGACGTAGCTGTTGCCGTAGTGGACCCGGGAGTAGGCGCCCACGCCGTCGCCCTTGATGCCGCTGCGGCCGTGCACGTTCTTGTAGTAGTCCCAGGTCTCCTGGGCGCCGTAGGCCGCGTCCACGCCGGCCGTCTGGGCGTTCTGCGGGGTGCCGTCGCCCCAGGTGTCGTCGGCGTCGGTGAAGAGCGTGCCGGTCCCGGAGGAGCCGTGCTTGAGGTCGTACGTCTTGTGGTTGCCGCGGGTGGGGTCGGTCATCGAGAAGTTCGGTGCCGAGCCCGAGGTCCCGAGGGTGACCTTGCCGCTGTACTCGCTGTTGCCGACGCCGTTCCTGATGCCCTGGTACTCGAAGATCTTGGCGCCGGTCGTGGCGTCCGTGATGACGTGCAGCTGGCTGGGGGTGCCGTCGTCCTGCAGCCCGCCGACCACCGTCTCGTAGGCGAGCAGCGGCTTGCCGTCGGCGACCCAGACCACCTTGCGCGGCGCCTTCGCGGCCTCGGACTTCTTCGAACCGAGCGCCTGCGCCGCCTTGACGGCCTTCGACTCGGCCGTGGCGGGCCGCACCTTCGCGGTGGTGCTCGCGACCTTCAGCTGGGAGCGCACGGCCTTGGTGACGCCCTTGAGCGTGCCGGCCTTGCTCTCGTGGACCACGAGGTCGCCGCCGAGGACGGGCAGCCCGTCGTAGGTGCGCTCGTAGCGGGTGTGCACGGTGCCGTCGACATCCTTCGAGACGTCCTTGACGACCAGCTTCTCCTGCGCGCCGAGCTTGAGCTGCCGCGCGGTCTCGGCGGTGGTGGCCCCGGCTGCCCGTATCAGCTCCGCACGCTGGGACGGGGACAGCTTGGCCGGCAGGGCGCCGGGATCGGGGGTGGCGTGCGTGGTGCCCGGCCGCGGGGCGGCCGCCGTACCGGTACCGGCCTGGACACCGACGGCCAGCATCGCGGTGACAGCGACGAGTGCGCCGGTGGCGACGGCGCGTCCATGGGGGGTGCGTCTCACACTGACTCCTTCTGCGGTGGCCGCCATGAGGCGCTGCGGCCGAGGGGGACCGGGCGGCAAAGCGGCCGTCCGGGCAGAGCGAGGCAGAACTCTTGGAGCGTGTGGGGGGAGACGTACGGGAGGTGCTGGGCGAACAGGTGGAACGGGTGGTGCGGATGAAGCCTCCGGCCGCAGGGAGCTGATGCTGTGGGGGTCCGTGCGGCGGTTGCGGGGAAGAGTCCCACCACCGGTGGCTTGTTGTCAGGCTCCGTTCAACTAATTGGCCGGAAACCGTCCGTTGCCCGAAATCGGTGTCCGGAAGCCGGACAGCCCGTGATCGGCCACGCAAGCCGCCCCCGGCCCTCCACAGCACCGGAAACCGCCCGGACGGCAGTTCACAGCCGTCCGGATCACGACCCCCGCACGGCGGGGCGGGCGGGGTCGTGATCCGGACGCCCCGGTCCGGCGACGCGCCTCAGCTGTGCCAGGAGCGCCACAGGGCGGCGTACGCCCCGTCCGCCGCCACCAGCGCGTCATGGGTGCCGAGTTCGGTCAGCCGGCCCTCCTCCATGACGGCCACCCGGTCCGCGTCGTGGGCGGTGTGCAGACGGTGCGCGATGGCGATGACCGTACGGCCCGTCAGGACGGCGGCCAGCGCGCGCTCGGTGTGCCGGGCCGTCCGCGGATCGAGCAGCGCGGTCGCCTCGTCCAGGATCACCGTGTGCGGGTCCGCCAGCACCACCCGCGCCAGGGCCAGCTGCTGGGACTGCGAGCCGTCGGGGCGGTGACCGCCGTCGCCCAGCTCGGTGTCCAGGCCGGCCGGCAGCTCCGCGGCCCATTCGGCCCCCACGGCGGCCAGCGCGGCACACAGCGCGGCGTCCCCGGCACCGGGCGCGGCGATCTGCAGGTTGTCCCGGAGCGTGCCCAGGAACACATGGTGCTCCTGGGTGACGAGGACGACCTGCCGGCGCAGCGCCGCCGGGTCCAGCGCGGTGACCGGCACCCGCCCGACCGTCACCGAGCCGCTGCGCGGGGCGTCGATCCCGGCCAGCAGCCGCCCCAGGGTGGACTTGCCGGCGCCGGACGGGCCGACCACGGCGAGGCGTTCGCCGGGGCGGACCGTCAGGTCGACACCGCGCAGCACGTCGCGCCGCGCGGCGAGCTCCCGGCCGCCGCCGGGGGCCCCGTAGGCGTAGTGGACGCCGGTGACCTCGATGCGGTCGTCGGCGGGTACGGCCGGGGCGGCGGACTCCGGGGCGGGATGCGGGAGGTGGGCCACGGCGGCTGCCCCCGCGGTCCGCCGGGCCTCGCCGAGCCCCTCGACACGGGCGAACGCGGCGCCGCCGCTCTGCAGTTGCTCGGCCCAGAACAGCACCGTCGCCAACGGGTCGGACAGCTGCCGCAGATACAGCGCCGCGGCGATGACCACGCCCAGACTGATCCCGCCCCGCCCGTGCAGCGCCCCGCCGGCCAGCAGGACACCGGCCACCGGGAGGACGTAGGCGACATCCACCGCGGGCAGCAGCACACTGCGCAGGAACAGCGTGCGGGTGCGGGTGCGGCGGCACCGCTCGACGGCCCGCTCGCCCGCCGCCGCCCGGCTCTCCTGGAGGCCCAGCGCCTCCACGGTCCGCGCGCCCTCGGCGGTGGCCGCCAGCAACTCGGCGAGCGCCGAGGTCGCCGCGCCCTCCGCCAGATACGCGCCGTGCGCCCGGCGCAGATACCACCGGACCGCGAACACCCCGCTGAACACCAGCAGCCCGCACAGGCCGAGCCGCGGATCGAGCACCACCACCGCACCCAGCAGGAACAGCGCCTGCGCCGCGGCGACACACACCTCCGGTACGGCGTCCCGCAGCGACCGGGCGACCGAGGCGACGTCCGACGTCCCGCGGGCCGTCAGATCGCCGGTGCCGGCCCGCTCCACGACCGCGGCCGGCAGCGCCAGCGCCCGCTCCACGTACTGCTCCCGGACCCGCGCCACGGTCCGCTCACCGAAGCGGTGCCCGACATACCGGGCGTAGCGCGCCAGCAGCAGCTGCGCCAGCCCGCACACCAGGATGACCAGCGCCAGCCGGTCCACCGCGCGCACCCCGCCGCCGGCCCGCACCGTGTCCACGATCCGGCCGAGCAGCCAGGGGCCGGCCACCCCCGCGGCGGCCGCCAGCGCGTTCAGCGTGAGCATCAGGGCGAAGGCCCGGCCGTCCCGCCGGATCAGCCGGCCCGCCGCCCGCCGGGTCGTGGCCGGACCGGCCACCGGCAGCGCCGCACCGTCCGGCGGCGCGCTTTCGGACCGTCCGGGCCGGGTGGCGGTCGCCGTCATCGTGCGTCCTCCTTCGTCACGGGCGCCCCGGCCGCCTCCGCGCGCCGGGAGCCGCTGCCCTCGTCCGTGCCGTCCGCGTCCTGAACGCCCTCCGTGTCCCGGACGTCCTCCGCGTCCTCGCCGCGGGACACCAGACGGCGGTATCCGGGCTGCTCGTCGAGGAGTTGCCGATGGCTGCCGACGGCGGCGGCCCGGCCGTCGACGAGGTAGTAGACCCGGTCGGCCCGGTCGAGCAGCAGCGGGGAGGTGCTGGTGACGACGGTCGTACGGCCTTGCCGCGCGCGGTGCAGCCGGGCCGCGACACCGCCCTCGGTGTGCGCGTCGACCGCCGAGGTCGGCTCCACCGCCAGCAGCACCTCGGGGTCGGCCAACAGCGCCCGCACCAGCCGCAGTCGCTGCCGCTGCCCGCCGGAGAGGCTGCGGCCCTGTGCCTCGACCGCCGAGTCCAGCCCGTCCGGCAGGCCCCGGACGATGTCCTCGGCCAGCGCCGTACGGACGGCCTCCCCGATCGCCTCGTCGGTACGGTCCCGGCGCCCGGACACCACCTCGCGCAGCGTCCCGGCGAACAGCGCGGCCTCGTTGTCCGCGACCAGCACCCGGTCGCGGACCTGCGGCAGCGCGATCTCGTCGAGACGTACCGTGCCCCAGGTCGCGGCCGAATCCGCGAACCGGCCCAGCCGGTCGGCCACCGCCGCCGACTCGGCCGGCCGGGCGGCGGCCAGCGCGGTCAGCAGACCGGGCACCACCTCGACACCCGACACCGGATCGTGCAGCACGGACGCGGCCTCGGGGGCGTCCGCCGTCCCGTCGGCGGCATCCGGCTCCAGCCGCAGGAAGCGGATCACCCGCCGGGCCGCGACCAGCCCGCGGGTGAGGTCGTAGCCGCCCTCGATGAAGAACGACACCGGCACCACCAGCGCCGCCGCATAGCCGTACACGGCCACCAACTCGCCCACGCTGATGGCCCCCTGGGCCGCCATCCGGGCCGCGAGCCAGGTCACCGCGGCCAGGAACAGCGTCGGCAGGCCGACGCCGAGGGCCTGCACCCAGCTCGTCACCGCGCCGACCCGGTAGCCCTCGCCCTGCAGCGCCCGGGAGTCGCGCCGGTAGCGGTCGGTGAACACCTCCTTCCCGCCCAGGCCGTTGAGCACCCGCAGCCCGCCCACCAGGTCCGTGAGCCGGGCCGCCAGCCCGCTCTGCCGCTCGCGGTAGCGCGACTCCGCCCCCTGCAGCCGCCCCAGCAGCGGCCCGACCAGCAGCGCGAGCAGTGGGACACCCAGCAGCACCACCCCGGCCAGCAGCGGCGACACGGTCAGCAGCAGGACGGCGACGGTCCCGTAGGCCAGCACCGCGCCGACCCCGGGACCGGTCATCGTCAGCGTCTGGCTGATCACCGCGACATCGCCGATCCCGATCGTGACGACCTCCCCGGCCGTCACCTGGCGCGGCAGCGCCGCCCCCAGCCGCAGGGTGTGCGCCACGATGACCCGCACCGTACGGAACGTGGCGTCCATCCGGATGCGGGTCATGGTGCGGTGCCGCATGACCGCCAGCCAGGCGTTCGCCACCCCGACCACGAACAGCACCGCCACCCAGCCCAGCAGCACCGGCGGCCGGCCCGGCACCAGCCCCTCGTCGATGGCCCGGGACAGCACATAGGGCGGCAGCATCAGCCCGACCATCCACAGGCTCCCGTACGTGGCCCCCGCCGCCGCCCGCCCCCGTTGACGGACCACCAGCCACCACAGGTACCGTCCGGCACTGCGGCGGTCGGGGACCTCCGGTCCCCTCGCGGTGTCGGTCATGCCGCGTCCCCCTCGCGTCGTCTCCGCCCTACCCCACGCTGTCCCGCCACGCCTGGTGCAGCTGAGCGAACCGGCCCCGTCCGGCGATGAGTTCGGCCGGCGGGCCGTCCTCGACGATCCGGCCGTCGGCCATGACCAGCACCCGGTCGGCGATGTCCACGGTCGACAGGCGGTGGGCGATCACCAGGGCCGTACGGCCCTCCAGGACAGTGTCCATGGCGTGCTGCACCGCGCGTTCGCCGGGTATGTCCAGCGAGCTGGTGGCCTCGTCGAGGAGGAGCACGGCGGGGTCGGCGAGCAACGCGCGGGCGAAGCCCACCAGTTGGCGCTGGCCGGCGGAGATGCGGCCGCCGCGCTTGCGGACGTCGGTGTCGTAGCCGTCCGGCAGGGCGGCGATGAAGTCGTGGGCGCCGATGGCCCGCGCGGCGCCTTCGATCTCCGCGCGGGTGGCGTCCGGGCGGCCCAGGGCGATGTTGTCGGCGACGGTGCCGGAGAACAGGAACGCCTCCTGGGTGACCATGACGACATTGCGGCGCAGCGCGGCCGTGGACAGCTCGCGCAGATCGACGCCGTCGAGCAGCACCTGGCCCTCGGTGGGGTCGTAGAAGCGGGCCAGGAGCTTGGCGAGGGTCGACTTGCCGGCGCCGGTGGCGCCCACCACGGCCACCGTCGTCCCGGCGGCCAGGGTCAGCGCGAAGCGCGGCAGCACCTCGCCGCCGGTGCGGTAGGCGAACCGGACGTCCCGGAAGGTGACCTCGCGGCCCGGCCGCTCGGCGGCGACGGGCGGCAGCGCGGCGGAGGCGGCCGGCTCCGGGACACCGGGGCGCCGGGCGAGCAGACCGGCGATCTTCAGGAGCGAAGCGGCCGCGGACTCATAGGAGTTGAGGAACATCCCGAGCCGGTCGATGGGGTCGTACAGCCGGCGCAGATAGAGCACCGCGGCGGCGAGCACGCCGAGCGCCAGACCGCCGGTGGCCACGCGGTAGGCGCCCCACAGGACGATCCCGGCGACCGCGGTGTTGGCCACCAGCCGGGAGGCGACGACATAGCGCGCCATCTCCAGCAGCGTGTCGCCGTTGAGCCGCTGGTGGCGGTGGTTCAGCCGGGCGAAGACGGCGTCGTTCGGGCGCTCGCGGCGGAACGCCTGCACCGGGCGGATGCCGTTGAGTGTCTCGGTGAACTTCACGATCACGGCCGCCGTCGCCGTGGACTTGGCGCTGTAGGCCCGGTGCGAACGGCGCCGGAAGGAGCGGACCAGGAGGGCCAGCGGCCCGGCGGAGGCGAGGGCGGCGGCGCCCAGACCCCAGTCCAGCCAGAGCAGGGTCACGCTGATGAAGACCGTCGAGAGGACGATCACGACCAGTTCCTGCAGGCCCTCTTCGAGGAGTTCGCGCAGCGACTCCACGTCCGTGGTGGCCCGGGAGATCAGCCGGCCGGACGTGTAGCGCTCGTGGAAGTCCAGGCTCAGCGCCTGGCCGTGCCGGAAGATCCGGCCGCGCAGGTCGAGCAGCACGTCCTGGCTGACCCGCGCGGACAGCTCGACGAAGCCGAACTGCAGCCCGCCGGCCGCCGCCGCGCACAGCGCCGCCGCCACCGCCACGGCGAGCAGCGGCCCGTGGTCACCGGCCCGCAGCGCGGGCACCGCGCGGTCGAGCGCGTAGGCCACCAGCAGCGGCCCCGCCTGCACGGCGGCCTGCTGGAGCAGCAGCAGGACGGCCACCAGCCCGACGCGGCGCCGGTGCGGGCCCAGCAGGGAAGCCAGCAGAGCGCGGGCGGCCCCCTTGGGCGCGGGCAGCGCGTCCTGGGCGAGCGCGTCGGGGGAGAGGTCCTCGGACTCCGGGGGCGGCGGCGCGGGATGCTGCCGGGGGCCGGGGCGGTCACCGGGGTGGTCGTCGGGGCCGTCGGACGGGCGGCCGGTCGTGGTGGTGGTCATCGGGCACCCGCTCCCTCGCCGGACATCAGGATCGCGTACTCGGGGTGGTCCCGGAGCAGTTCGTGGTGGGTGCCGACGGCGGCGATCCGTCCGCCGGACAGCAGGGCCACCCGGTCGGCGAGCAGGACCGTGGACGGCCGGTGGGCGACGACCAGGGCCGTGGTGGTCGCCAGGACCTGGCGCAGTGCCGCCTCCACCCGTGCCTCGGTGTGCACATCGAGCGCGGACAGCGGGTCGTCGAGGATCAGGAAGCGCGGCCGGCCGACCACGGCACGGGCCAGGGCGAGCCGTTGCCGCTGCCCGCCGGACAGGCTCAGGCCCTGCTCGCCGACCTGGGTGGCACCGCCCTCGGGGAGCGCGTCGACGAAGCCGTCGGCCTGCGCCACCTCCAGCGCCCGCCGCAGGTCGTTCTCCTGGGCGCCCTCCCCGCCCATCAGGACGTTCTCCGCCGCGGTCGCCGAGAACAGCGTCGGCTCCTCGAAGGCCACCGCGACCAGCGCACGGACCTCCTCCCGGCGAAGCGTCGCCAGATCGCGGCCGTCGAGGCTGATCCGGCCCGCGGTGGGGTCGTACAGCCGCGGCACCAGCGCCGTGAGCGTGGTCTTGCCGCTGCCCGTCGCCCCGACCAGCGCCATGGTCTCGCCGGGCCGGATGTGCAGGGTGATGTCCTTGAGCAGCGGCGGCGAGCCGGGCGGCGCGTCGGGGTAGCGGAACTGCACACCGGAGAAGACCAGTCCGCCGGTGTGGGCGGAGTGGGCGGTGTGGGCGGTGTCGGCGGCATCGCTGGTGTCGGCGGGCGAGGAGGCACCGGCGGGAGCCGCTGCGCCGGACGCCGGTGCGGCCCCGGCGTCCCCCTCCGCCGCCCCCTCCACCGCCGGTTCGTCCAGCACCTCGAAGTACCGGTCGGTGGCCGTCGCCGCCTCGTTGCTCATGGCCAGCAGGAAGCCGATCGACTCCACCGGCCAGCGCAGCGCCAGGGCGGTGGACAGGAAGGCGACGAGGGTGCCCGCGGACAGCTCGCCGTCGGCCACCTGGAGCGTGCCGAGCACCAGCGCCCCGCCGATCGCCAGCTCCGGCAGGGTGGTGATGCACCCCCAGATCCACGCCAGCAGCCGCGCCTTGCGCAGCTCGGAGGTCCGCAGCGCACGGGTCAGCCGCCGGAAGGCCTCGGCCTGGCTGCGGTGGCGGCCGAAGCCCTTGATGATGCGGATGCCGAGCACCGACTCCTCGACCACCGTCGTCAGATCGCCGAGCTGGTCCTGGGTCCGGCGCGCCGCCCGCCCGTACTTCGTCTCGAAGACGGCGCACAGCACGATCAGCGGCGGCACCGGCGCCAGCAGCACCAGCCCCAGCGACCACCGCTGGGCCAGCAGCAGCACCGCGCCCACCAGGATCGTGACGCCGTTGACCAGCAGAAAGGTCAGCGGGAAGGCGAGGAACAGCCGCACCGTCTGGAGATCGGTCGTGCCCCGCGACAGCAACTGGCCCGAGGGCCAGCGGTCGTGGAAGGAGACCGGCAGCCGCTGCAGATGGCGGTACAGCGCCGCACGCATCGCCGCCTCGACGCCGGCCAGCGGACGCGCCACCAGCCAGCGCCGCAGCCCGAACAACAGCGCCTCCGCGAGCCCGAGCAGCAGCAGACACCCGCCGCCGAGCCAGGCCCCGCCCGGATCGCGCTCCGCCACGGGCCCGTCCACCAGCCACTTGAGCACCAGCGGAATGACCAGGCTGACGCACGAGGCGAGCACCCCCACGCACGCGGCCGTGAACAGCCGCGCCCGCACCGGCCGGGCGAACGGCCACAGGCGCAACAGCGAGCGCACGGCGGAGCGTTGGGGTAAGTCGGTTCGGTCGGTCGGGTTCGTCGTCTGCGTGGTGTCGGCCATCACTCGTGAGCGTACGGCGCGGCACTGACAACGCTCATGTGGATTTCCGCCGGCGGCCCCGCCCCGCGCCCCCGCCCGTGGACCTCAGCCCGGCACCGCCCGGAACAACAGCACCGACCTCCCGCCCACCGTGACCGGCGCGCCCGCCGCGAACGGCTCCGCCCCCGGCTGCTCCTCCCGCGCGGTGTCGACCAGAAGCTCGTAGTTCGCGGCCCAGGGCGGCCCGGGGAGGGTGAACGGGCGCGGGGAGTCAGCGGCGTGGAGCACCGCGAGGAAGCTGTCGTCGACGATCCGCAGGCCCCGGGCGTCGCGCTGCGAGATGTCGTTCCCGGAGAGGTACATCCCCAGCGTGGCCCCCGGGGTGTACCAGTCCCGTTCGCTCATCTCCGTGCCGTCCGCGGTGAACCACGCGAGGTCGCGCAGACCGCCCTGCCGGTGCGGCCGACCGGAGAAGAACGCCCGGCGGCGCAGGACGGGGTGGGCGCGGCGCAGCGCGACGAGACGGGCCACGAGACCGGCCAGCGGGCGCCACTCCGGGTCGTCCAGGAGCGACCAGTCGACCCAGCTGGTCTCGTTGTCCTGGCAGTAGGCGTTGTTGTTGCCGTGCTGGGTGCGGCCCATCTCGTCGCCGGCGACCAGCATCGGCACGCCCGTCGACAGCAGCAGGGTGGTCAGCAGGTTCCGCAGCTGGCGGTGGCGCAGCGCGGTGACCGCCCGGTCGTCGCTCTCGCCCTCGGCGCCGCAGTTCCACGACCGGTTGTCGTGGGTGCCGTCGCGGTTGCCCTCGCCGTTGTCCGCGTTGCGTTTGTGCTCGTAGGTGACCAGGTCGCGCAGGGTGAAGCCGTCGTGCGCGGTGATGAAGTTGACCGAGGCGTACGGGCGGCGGCCGCCCCAGGCGTAGAGGTCGCTCGACCCGGAGAGCCGGTAGCCCAGGTCGCGGACATCGTGCTGGGCGCCGCGCCAGAAGTCCCTGACGGTGTCGCGGTAGCGGTCGTTCCACTCCGTCCACAACGGGGGGAAGGCGCCGACCTGATAGCCGCCGTTGCCCACGTCCCAAGGCTCCGCGATCAGCTTGACCCGGCGCAGCACCGGGTCCTGGGCGATCACGGCGAGGAACGGGGAGAGCATGTCGACGTCGTGCATGGAGCGGGCCAGCGCGGCCGCCAGATCGAAGCGGAAGCCGTCCACGCCCATCTCGGTGACCCAGTAGCGCAGCGAATCGGTGATCAGCCGCAGGACGTGGGGCTGGACGACGTGCAGGGTGTTGCCGCAGCCGGTGTAGTCGGCGTAGCGGCGGGCGTCGCCCGCGAGACGGTAGTAGCCGCGGTTGTCGATGCCCCGGAGGGAGAGCGTCGGGCCCAGCTCGCCGGCCTCGGCGGTGTGGTTGTAGACGACGTCGAGGATGACCTCGATCCCGGCGTCGTGCAGCGCCCGCACCATCCGCTTGAACTCGCCGACCTGCTGCCCCCGGGTACCGGTGGCGGCGTATCCGGCGTGCGGCGCGAAGTAGCCGATGGAGTTGTAGCCCCAGTAGTTGCGCAGCCCCCGGCGCACCAGGTGGTCCTCGTGCGCGAACTGGTGGACGGGCAGCAGCTCGACGGCGGTGACCCCGAGCCGGACGAGGTGCTCCAGCGCCGCGGGGTGCGCCAGCCCGGCATAGGTGCCGCGCAGCCGCTCGGGGACACCGGGGTGGCGCATCGTGAAACCGCGCACATGCAGCTCGTAGAGCACCGAGTCGGGCCACGGCGTCTTGGGCCGGCGGTCGTCCCGCCACTCGTCGGCACCGTCCTCGCCCCCGGTGTCGTCGCCGACCACGACGCCCTTCGGGACGTACGGCGCCGAGTCCCGGTCGTCGCGCACGGTGTCGGCGGCCTGCTGCTGCGGCCAGTCGCGGACGTGCCCGTAGAGCTGGGCGGGCAGCGCGGCTCCGGAGCCGGTCGCTTCCGTCCGCGTGCCGAAGTCGCCGTCGACGGCTCGGGCGTACGGGTCGAGCAGCAGCTTCGCCGGGTTCCAGCGGGCGCCGGACCAGGGGTCCCAGCGGCCGTGCACCCGGAAGCCGTAGCGCTGCCCGGGGCGGACCCCGGGCAGGAAGCCGTGCCAGATCTCATGGGTGAGCTCGGTCAGCGCATGGCGCGTCTCGCGCTCCGCTTCGTCGAAGAGACACAGCTCGACGGCCTCGGCGCCGCCCGCCCACAGGGCGAAGTTGGTACCGGCGACGCCATCGGGGCCGGTGCGGTAGCGGGCCCCCAGGGGGGTGGGACTGCCGGGACGGATGTCCGCGGGTGGGGCGAGTGGTTCGTCCGCCACTGCCTCCTGCTCGGGTGCGCTCGACACGTGCCCGCCTCCTGCGGCTCATGGCTCGGTCGGGCGGTGGGTCCGGCAGGGGGTTCCTCCCGGCGCGTGCCGGGGAGTCCCGTGCGGGTGTCCGCCCTCCCCGTTGTTCTTCCCGCAACCGGGCGTTGCCTCACGCTTCCCGTGCGAGGCTCCTGGCTCCGCTCCGGTCCGTCCGTGACATTCCGCTACGCGGCATACCTCCTAACCTGGGCATCATCCGTCACAATTCGGTATATGACCGCCCATCAGCACGACCGAGCAGGGGACCGAGCGAACCGCCGCGGCAGCACCCGTGGACGCGGCCGGCTGCCGGACCGGGCGGGCGGCCGGACGGCCCGTGGCGCGGCGGTGCGGGCGGCCCGCCGCACCCGCGTCGCGCTGCTGGCCCTGGCCGGTCTCGCCGGGGCGGCGGCGCTGGCCGGCTGCGGGGACCCGGAGGCCCTCGTCGGCGGCACACCACGCTCCACGGAACAGACGATCCGCGTCGTCCCGCACCACGGCGCACACGGCGTACGGGCCGACGGGCGGTTCGAGGTCCGGGTCCCTGAGGGGCGGCTGGAGCGGGTCACGGTCAGCCGGACCGGTGACGCCGGCCGGCGGTCCGTCGCCGGGCGGCTCTCCCCGGACGGCATGGTCTGGCGGCCCGCCCCCGGGCGCCTCCAACTCGGCGCGAGGTACACCGTCGACGCGGTCGCGCTGGACGGCGCGGGCCACCGCTTCGCCCGCCACAGCACCTTCACCACCGCCGCGCCGGTCCGTCGCCTCGTCGGCCACTTCGCGCCCCAGCGCGACGCCACCGTCGGCACCGGCCTGATCTTCTCGATGGTCTTCAACCGGCCGGTCGCCGACCGCGCCGCGGTCGAACGCGCCGTCCGGGTCGGCGCCCGCCCCGGCGTCGAGGTCGCCGCCCACTGGTTCGGCCGCCGGCGGCTGGACTTCCGGCCCCGGGAGCGGTGGCGGCCGGGCACCGAGATCACCGTGCAGCTGCGGCTGCGCGGGGTGAAGGCCGCACCGAACGCCTATGGCACGCAGCGCAGAACCGTCCGCTACCGGGTGGGCCGGGACCAGGTCAGCACCATCGACGCCGCCCGGCACACCATGACCGTGCGCCGGGACGGCCGGGTCGTGGCGGTGCTGCCGGTCACCGCGGGCGATGCCGAGAACCCCACGTACAACGGGCTGATGGTGATCCTGGAGCGCCATTCGCGTACGCGGATGGACGGGGACACCGTCGGCTTCGGCGGTGAGTACGACATCCCGGACGTGCCGCACGCCATGCGTCTCACCAGGTCGGGGACCTTCCTCCACGGCAACTACTGGGCGCCGCCGGAGGTCTTCGGCGGGGTGAACACCAGCCATGGCTGCGTCGGGCTGAAGGACATCAGGGGCGGCGGCCCGGACACCCCGGCGGGCTGGTTCTTCGGCCAGTCGATCGTCGGCGACACCGTGGTGGTGCACAACTCCCCGGAGCGCACGGTCGCACCGGACAACGGCCTCGGTGGCTGGAACATGCCCTGGGAGTTGTGGCGGGCCGGGTCCGCGCTGCGCTGAACCGGGGAGCCGGGCGCCGGGGCAAGTCCCCCGCACCACCCCCGCACTTGGGACTGAACAGTGACATTCAGGGGGAGTTCACTGTCACCGTGGTGTGGTTATCTAACGGCAAGCGCGCGGCTGCCCGCATCCGCGTGCGGGGGACCGCGGGCCGTGCGAGGGGAAAAGGGGCCAGTCGTGAACGTCCAGCCGAATTCGGGGGTGCCGGCTCGCCGGCGTCGGTGGTCGCGGAGGGGCGGTGGCCCGCTCGCCGCGGTGCTCGCCGCCACGCTGTTGCTGGTGACGGGGTGTGGCGGCGATGACGGCGACGGCGAGAAGGCCGGCAAGGCGGGCGGCGGCAAGGCCGCCTCGCAGGCCGCGGTGACGATAGCGCCCAAGGACGGCGCGGACGACGTCGCCACCAGCGGCGCGCTGAAGGTGACCGCCCAGAAGGGCCGCCTCACGTCCGTCAGGGTCAAGGACGGCAAGGGCAACGAGGTCGGCGGGAAGATATCCGGCGACGGCGCCGTGTGGAAGCCGAGCGGCCATCTGGGCGCCTCGACGAAGTACACCGTCGACGCGATAGCGGTGGACGGTCAGGGCCGCAAGGCCGCCGAGCACTCCGGCTTCACGACGCTCGTCCCCAAGAACACCTTCATCGGCCAGTACAGCCCCGAGAACGGCCAGCGGGTCGGCGTCGGGATGCCGGTCTCGATCCGCTTCACCCGCGGCATCACCGACCCCGAGGCCGTCGAGGACGCCATCAAGGTCACCGCGAAGCCGTCGGTCCCGGTCGAGGGCCACTGGTTCGGCAACGACCGGCTCGACTTCCGCCCCGAGAAGTACTGGGCACCCGGCACCAAGGTCACCCTCGAACTCGACCTGAACGGTGTCCAGGGCCGGCCCGGTGTCTACGGCACCCAGGCCAAGAAGGTCTCCTTCACCGTCGGCCGCAGCCAGGTCAGCACGGTCGACGCCGACTCGAAGCAGATGACCGTGGTCCGCGACGGGAAGAAGATCAAGACCATCCCGATCACCGCGGGCGCACCGGGCACCGAGACGTACAACGGCAAGATGGTGATCAGCGAGAAGCATCTGGTGACGCGGATGAACGGGGACACCGTCGGCTTCGGCGGGGAGTACGACATCAAGGACGTGCCGCACGCGATGCGGCTGAGCACGTCCGGCACCTTCATCCACGGCAACTACTGGTCGGGCCGCGCGGCCTTCGGCAGCCGCAACGCCAGCCACGGCTGTGTGGGCCTCTTCGACCAGCGCGGCGGCGGCGACGGTTCCACCCCGGCGGCGTGGTTCTTCCGCAACTCCGTCATCGGCGATGTGGTCGTCGTCAAGAACTCCCACGACGAAACGATCCAGCCGGACAACGGCTTCAGCGACTGGAACCTCTCCTGGGAGAAGTGGAAGGCCGGCCGGTAGGACGGCCGGAAGGCGACCGGGCCCGCTGCACTGTGACCGAGTGCACCGGGTCCGGTGTCGTTAACGCGTACTAACCTTCCGGCATGACTGTGAATCTCGAGGTCGCCGACGGCGTCGGCACCATCCGCCTGGACCGTCCGCCGATGAACGCGCTCGACATCGCCACCCAGGACCGGCTGCGCGAGCTGGCCGAGGAGGCCACCCGCCGCGACGACGTCCGCGCCGTCGTGATCTGGGGCGGCGAGAAGGTGTTCGCGGCCGGGGCGGACATCAAGGAAATGCAGGTCATGGACCACGCGGACATGGTCGTACGGTCCAAGGCCCTGCAGGACGCGTTCACCGCCGTGGCCCGCATCCCCAAGCCGGTGGTCGCCGCGATCACCGGCTACGCACTGGGCGGCGGCTGTGAGCTGGCGCTCTGCGCCGACTTCCGGATCGCGGCGGACAACGCCAAGCTCGGCCAGCCGGAGATCCTGCTGGGGCTCATCCCCGGCGCCGGCGGCACCCAGCGGCTGGCGCGGCTGGTGGGCCCGTCCAAGGCCAAGGACCTGATCTTCACCGGCCGTCAGGTGAAGGCCGAGGAGGCGCTCACCCTCGGACTGGTCGACCGGGTGGTGCCGGCCGCCGAGGTCTACGAGCAGGCGCACGCCTGGGCGGCGCGGCTGGCGGCGGGCCCCGCGCTGGCGCTGCGGGCCGCGAAGGAATCCGTCGACGCGGGCCTGGAGGCGGACATCGACACCGGCCTCACCATTGAACGGAACTGGTTCGCGGGGCTGTTCGCGACCGAGGACCGGGAGACCGGCATGCGCAGCTTCGTCGAGGAAGGCCCCGGCAAGGCCAAGTTCCGCTGAAACAACTGGTGTTGACGGGGCATCTGAGGTTTGGCCGGGACGTGATGCCCCTTGTGGGGGAACGGGACCCGGCTTAAATGCGCCTTAAGGCAGCCTTGTTGAGGCCTTCCGGCGGCCCTTCGCGCGGCGGGCGTCGTCGCAGGTCAGCAGGCACGGCCCGGAACCTTAACTGCCTTTGGCATATGTCCCGGCGCGGGGATGGAACCGACGATTCCGGACAGCTGATTCCGTCGGTTCCACCCCCGTGACCGTCAAGTAGCGGCCATGATGGGGGGCATGGCGGGCCTCGAAGGAATGGAGCAGCCGCGGCCGCGGAGCGATCCGGCCGCCGCGCGCCCGGGCATCCCCGACGCGGACCCGGACCGGACACCGGCCTCCCGCAGACCGCTGTCCGCGGTACCCGAACCGGCCGGGGAGCAGACCCTCGGCGAGGTCCGGCTCCCCTCGCGCCCCCAGTCCGCCGGGATCGCCCGCCGGCTGACCGCGGCCGTCCTCCTCAAGCAGTGGTCCCTGACGCCCCAGCTCGCCGAGCACGCCGTGCTGCTGGTCTCCGAGCTCGTCGGCAACGCCGTACGGCACACCGGTGCCCGCACCTTCGGGCTGCGGATGCTCCGGCGCCGCGGCTGGGTCCGTATCGAGGTGCGTGACCCGTCCCGCGGCCTGCCGTGTCTGATGCCGGTGCAGGAGATGGACATCAGCGGCCGCGGGCTCTTCCTCGTCGACAAGCTCTCCGAACGCTGGGGCGTGGATCTGCTGCCCCGCGGCAAGACCACCTGGTTCGAGATGCGGATCGCCGACCGCTGAACGCCGTTCCCGTACCGCCGGGCCCGGGCGCGACAGGCGCCGGGGCCCGGCGGTGCTCCGTGCGCGCGGCAACGGTCCGTAGGATGGGCTGTTCATGCTCGCGCAAGGTACGGAGAGGAAGGACATGCACCATGTGCGCCGGTCGGCCGCGCTGACGCTGCTGCTCCTCCTCACCGTCGCCTTCGGGCCGCTGCTGTGCCGCAGCGGCGGCGACCTGGCCTGGCTGGAGGGCCGGGCGGCGACGGCCACGACGGCCTGGCGGACGGCTGACGCCACGCCGGCGGCCGCCCCGGATGCCACGGCCCCGGACCGGCCCGCCACCGGGCGGTCCGCCGCCGCGCACGGCGGCCCGCGGCTCGATCCCGACGCCCCCCTCGCCGTCGCCCAGGCACCCAAGCGCTGCTCGGGCCGGCACGCGCCGTCGCCCGACGAGTCCGCCCCGCTGCCCGCGCCGCAGCGCGGTGAGCCGCTCGCCCCCGCCACCACCGGGGCGGGTCCGCTTGCCATGGACCTGCCCGCGCAGTGCGCGCTCGCCCGGCCGCCGACGGACAGCGCCTCCGCCACCGACCACACCGCGCTCCTGCCCGTACTGCGGATATAGGCCGCTGCCCCGACGCACCCGGCCTTGACCCTCCCCTTCCGTACGTCTGGAGCTTCCGCATGCCCGTTTCCGTCCCTCCCGCCCGCAAACTGGCCGCCATCGGCGCGGTCATCGCCCTCGTCGTCGCCGTGATCGCCATCGGTGTCGCGGTCGGCACGTCCGTCGAGGGCGGCCGTGACACCGGCCGCGCCGACACCCCCGAGGCCGCCGCCTCCAGCGGTCCCGAGGAGGACCCCGCCCAGCAGAAGATGTTCGACGACCTCGCCCAGCGGACCAGCCGGCGCGCGGACGGCGACCCGCTGGCCGTCGGCAAGAAGGACGCCCCGGTGGTCCTGGTCGAGTACGCCGACTACCAGTGCTCGTTCTGCGGCCGCTTCACGCGCGAGACCCAGCCGGACCTGATCAAGAAGTATGTCGACGCGGGCACCCTGCGCATCGAGTTCCGCAACTTCACCGTCTTCGGCGCGCACTCCGAGCGGGCCGCCCGCGCCTCCTGGGCCGCCGGGCAGCAGGGGAGGTTCTGGCAGCTGCACGACGCGCTGTACGCCAAGACCCGCAAGGGCGCGGCGCTCGCCGAGGACAAGCTCGTCGACCTGGCCCGCAGCAGCGGCGTGCCCGACCTCGACAGGTTCCGTTCGGACATGAAGAGCGCGGACGCCGACCGGGCGCTGAAGAAGGATCAGGACGAGGGCTACCAGCTCGGGGTGCAGTCCACCCCGTCCTTCCTGGTCAACGGCCGGCCGGTCGCCGGGGCGCAGCCGTACGCGGTCTTCGCGCAGGCCGTCGAGCAGGCCGCCGACCGCGCCGGGAAGGGGGCCGATAAGTGACCGACATCGGCTATCTCGCGGCGTTCCTGGGCGGTGCGCTCGCCCTGCTCAGCCCGTGCAGCGCACTGCTGCTGCCGGCCTTCTTCGCGTACTCGCTGTCCACGCCCGGCCGGCTGGTGGCCCGTACCGGTGTGTTCTATCTGGGGCTGGCCACCACCCTGGTGCCGCTCGGCGCGGCCAGTACGGCGGCCAGCCGGCTGTTCAACGGCCACCGTGACCTGCTGATCTCCGTCGGCGGCTGGGTGGTCATCGCGATGGGCCTCGCCCAGATCCTCGGCCTGGGCTTCGCCTCCCGGCGCGCCCAGGCGGCCGCCGCCCGGATCACCCCGCGCTCCGCCGTCTCCACCTTCCTGCTCGGCTGCGTCTACGGCCTGGCCGGCTTCTGCGCGGGCCCGATCCTCGGCGCGGTGCTGACGGTGACGGCGGTCAGCGGCTCACCGGTGTACGGCGCCTCGATGCTCGCCGTCTACGCGCTGGGCATGGCGCTGCCGCTGTTCGTGCTGGCGCTGCTGTGGGACCGCTGCAAGCTCGGCACCCGGGGCTGGCTGCGGGGCCGCGAGTTCACCCTCGGCAGGCTGCGGCTGCACACCACCTCGCTGCTGTCCGGGGTGTTCTTCATCGGCATCGGTGTGCTGTTCCTGCGCTTCAACGGGACCAGCGCACTGCCCGGAATCCTCGACGCGGACAGCGAGTTCCGGGCCGAGGAATGGGCGACGCGGATCGGCAACGGCGTCCCGGACACCGTCCTGATCGCCGTGGCGGCGCTGGTCGTCGCCGCGGTGCTCGGCCGGTTCGCGCTGCGGCCGGAGAAGAAGCAGCGGGACGGTACCGAATAGCCGGGACGGGAGCGGGGCGCCGAGGGGGCGGTGCCCCGCTCCCCGGCTCACCGCCCCGCGGTGCCCCGGGGCGCGCGTCCCCCTCCGGTGCCCGGCCTCACAGCCACACGTTGTCGTTGACCGAGCCCAGGCCCGTACCGGACAGCCGCCGGTGGAGGGCCAGCGCCTGATCCTCGGTCAGCGAGGCGACATGGTCGGCGGCGGCACGCAGCCGGTCGCCGTGCAGCGCCAGCTCCTCGGCGCGGTCCGGCGGCAGCAGCTCGGGCGCGTCATGGCTCCAGCGCAGCAGCTCACTCACCACCCGCCGCTTGCCGTGCTGCTGGGTGGCCAGCGCCGGGCGGTCGATGACGTAGCACCACACCAGCTCCTTGAGCAGATCGCAGGCGGCCCGCCGGTCCGGCGGGATCACCAGCCGCGCCCCGTAACGGATCGCCGCCGCGCCGCCCACCTCCAGCTCGATCCCACGGGTGAAGTACGAGATCAGGTCGGCGGTGCGGCGGTTGACCGCCACCGCGTCCTCATGGCTGCCGCTGTACGGGGCCGGGACCGCCAGCCGCTTGCCGATGTCCGCCATCATCACCAGCGCCGCCGCCCGGTCGAAGACCTCGCCCGCCCGCGCCCGCTTGGCCTGCACGTAGTCCAGGAAACGGCGGGTCTCCCGCTCGGTGTCGCTGCCCGCGGCACCGTCCGGCGGGAACAGCGCGGCCAGCGGGATCAGGCCCGTGCGGTAGAAGTCCTCGACGTCATGGCAGGCGTAGGTGACATCGTCCGCCCAGTCCATGACCTGCTCCTCGACCGGCACGGCGGAGTCCGTACGGCCGGCCCGCACCCAGGAGAACGCCTCCCGGTCGGCGACGTACACGCCCCACTTCACATGCCGCGCCGGGTCCTGGTCGACGGGCGCCCGCTCCCAGGGGTACTTCGTGGCGGCGTCCAGACAGGCGCGGGTCAGATGCAGCCCGCGGTGGCCCGGGTACTTGTGGGCGGCGAGGAAGGTCAGCACCCGCAGGGTCTGGGCATTGCCCTCGAAGCTGTCCAGCACGCCGTCCGCGAAGTGCAGTTCGTCCATCGTGGCGCGCAGCGCCAGCTCACCCGCGTGCCCGAAGGGGGGATGGCCGATGTCGTGTGCCATGCACGCCGCCTCGACGAGCGCCGGATTCGGCCCGCCGTACTGCCGCTCCAGCCGCTCCGCCATCCGCCGGCCGAGCTGCGCCACCTTCATCGAGTGCGTCAGCCGGGTGTGGTACGCGCCCAGCTCGGCGCTCGCCACCACCTGGCTCTTGCCGGCCAGCGCCCGCCACTGCGTCGAGTACAGGATGCGGTCGACATCGTGCTCGAACCCGGACCGCTGCCCGTCGTCGGGCACCCGCCGCCGCAGGGAGTGCTGTTCGAGGTCCTCATCGCTGTATCTGGCAGGTCGCATGCGCGGATGGTAGTCCTGCCCCGCCCACGAGGTCCCGTCGCGGTCGCCCGGGGCACCCCGTAGGCACCCTCTAGGCACTCAGGCGTCGCCGCCAGCGCGGATGCGTACGGGCGTACGGGCGGGTGTGCGGGGGATGGGCGTCGGCCCGGCGCCGGCGGTCGTTGCAGAGCAGGCACTTCCCGTAGCCCGGCGGAAGGGGGTCTTCCGGGTCGCCGTACAACGGGTCGACGGCGCCGTGCGGATGCAGGGCGCAGCCGGTCGGGCCGGTCTCCGCGCCCAGCGAGCCGGCGGCGGTCAGTGCTTGCCGGAGGACGTCGACGAGCTGGTCCGCGTCCCGCCGGGTGGGCGCGGACTGCAGGGCCGAGGCCAGGTCGGAGGCGGTGGTCAGCGCGGTCTGGAGTTCGCGCAGGTTTGCGTAACCCATGTCCCGGAGCGTAGGCGGACCCACTGACAGTTGATCTTCCGATCGCACTTCGCGGCTTCCCATGGCCGGATGCATGCCCGCTCGGACCCACGATTTAGCACCGGGACGGTGACGGTCCCCTAGCCGGGCCATGACATGACGGGGTGGGGCGGGGTGGGCTCGGGTGAGTGGTGGTTGAGGGGCGGGGCCGATTCGGGGGTGCTGCTCCCCCCACCCCCGAACCCACCCCCCGCCCCCTCCCCCGAAGGGGGAGAGGGGGAGGGGGCGGGGGAGAGCTCTGAGGCCGTGTGGAGCGGTCCCTCGCGGAGCGGCCGTCGGAGGGGCCTCCCACCGAGCGGCCCCTCACAGAGCAGCCGTGGCGCGCCCCCTCAAGGAGCGATCGGCAGTGCCCGCTTGTGTTCCGTGAGGCGGTAGCGGCGGACGATGGCCTGGGCGGCCGCCTCGTCGACCGGCCCTCCCTCCAGGAAGGCGTCGATCTGGTCGTAGCTCACGCCGAGCGCGTCCTCGTCGGGCTTGCCCGGGTCGAGCGTCTCCAGGTCGGCCGTCGGCACCTTGGTGACCAGCTCCTCCGGGGCGCCCAGGGCCGCCGCCACGGCGCGTACCCGGCGCTTGGTCAGGCCGGTGAGCGGCACGACGTCGGCCGCGCCGTCGCCGAACTTGGTGAAGAACCCGGAGACCGCCTCGGCCGCGTGGTCGGTGCCCACGACCAGGCCGTCGTGGGCACCGGCGACCGCGTACTGCGCGATCATGCGCTGCCGCGCCTTGATGTTGCCGTGCACGAAGTCCTGGTGGTGGGCGTCGCGGAAGGTGAGCCCGCCGTCCAGCGCGGCCTGCAGCGCCGCGTCGCTCGCCGGGCGGATGTCGACGGTCAGCTCCCGGTCGGCGCCGATGAACTCCAGTGCGCGCCGGGCGTCCTTCTCGTCCGCCTGGACGCCGTACGGCAGCCGCATCGCGTAGAACGTCGCCTCGTGCCCGGCCGCGCGGGCCCGCTCCACGGCGAGCTGGCAGAGCCGGCCCGTGGTCGTGGAGTCCACGCCGCCACTGATGCCCAGGACCAGCGAGCGCAGGCCCGTGGTGGTCAGCCGCTCCGTGAGGAACGTCACCCGGCGCTCGATCTCCTGCTCGGCGTCGAACGACGCGGTCACCTGGAGATCCCGGGCGATCTCCTGCTGCAGGGCCTTGGACGCCGGGTCGCTCACGGCTGCTCCTCACATCTCTCGTGCTGCGTCCCGCGGTGGCGGTGACGCGCTGTTCCTGTGGCGTGTACGCGGTGTTTCCCCGCCGCGTACGTGCGGTGCCTGGCGACGCGCGACGGCGTGCCGGTAGGAAACCTTATGCCGGGTGCGCCCACTTCTTGAGGGCGGCCTTGGTGGAGAAGTCCGCGACGTCCTTGTCCAGCGGCTCGTCGGTGTACTGGTGGATGCGCCACTTCGCCTTGATCCGCGGATGCCCGGCGGAGACGTGGTCGGCGATCCACAGGCCGTCGGCGGCGTAGGACGTGGTGTCGTGGTTGAGCCAGAAGTCGCGGTTGCAGTAGAGCAGCACCCGGTGAGTGGGGCGCAGCCGCTTCACCTCGGCCAGGAACTGGTCCTTCTGCGCATTGCTCGCATAGGTCCCTTCGCCGGTGCGTTCCCAGTCGCAGGCCAGAAGGTCGCCCTGGACGGATACACACTTCTCGACGAAGTATTTCGCCTGGGCCGCGATATTCCCCGGCCACAGAAAGTGGTAGAAACCGACGACACAGCCCGCTTTACGTGCCTTTGACGCCTGCGCGGACTGGTGCGGGTTGATGTAGGAGCGGCCTTCTGTGGCCTTGACGAAAACGAAGTCCAGCCCCGCGGTGGAATACGAGGGGTTGTAGGAGCTGACATCGACACCGTGCAGCATGAGCGGCCTCCTGCCGTTCGGACCTGCGGATTCGAAGCGTCAACTGCTCGAAGCGTCAACTGCGTTGCCGTGTTCCGGGCGTGCCGTGATCGGCTTTTCGGTGGCCCGGTGCGGTGATCCGGTGCGGTGATCCGGCGATTCTGTGTGCCGTGCGATTCAGTTTCGTTTCCAGCAGTTCAGCATGTTTGCTACCGCTGACGCCAGATCGTGGACAGGAAGTTCCTTGTGCCGCGGTCAAGTTGCGACAGGGCCGGTGAGACCGGCCCTGTCGCCCGGGGCGGGATTCAGCGCTTCAGGGCGCGCCGCAGCAGACGTCGTGCGCGGGCGCGGGTCCGTCCCACGGTCCGCTGCCACGCCCGCCGCCCGCGCGTCGACCGCAGTTCCCCGAAGAGGACTTGGTAGCGCTCGGCGATCGGCTCCGGGTCGTAGCGGTGCGAGCTCTGCCGCGCGGCCTCGGCCATGGTGCGGCGGCGTTCGGGGTCCTCTATCAGGGTGAGCAGCGCGCCGGCCAGCGCCCGGCCGTCGCCGCGCGGGACCAGCAGCCCGTCCGTGCCGTCGCTGATGATCTCGGCCGGGCCCAGCGGGCAGTCGGTGCTGACCACCGGCACCCCGCAGCGCATCGCCTCGACGAGGGTCATGCCGAACGACTCGGCGTCCGAGGCGGAGGCGACGATCGAGGCCTTGGCGAACTCCGCCTCGATCGGCGAGCGCGGCCCGGTCAGCTCCGCCCGCCCGTGCAGCCCGAGCCCCTCGATCAGGCTCTGGAGCTGGGCCCGTTCGCCCCCGCCGCCGTGTATCCGCAGCCGCCAGTCGGGGTGCTTGGCGGCGACCGCGGAGAACGCCTCGATCAGCAGGTCGAAGCGCTTGCCGCGGACCAGCCGGCCGGCCGCCGCGATCACCTTCGAGGTGCCCTCGGACTGCGGCCCGTCCGGCGCGGGCACGATGTTGGGCACCGCCATGACCCGTACGCCGGGCAGCGGCATCCGCGCGCGGTAGACCGCGGCGTCCGCCTCCGTGGTGGTGACCACGGCGTCCAGTGTCCGGTAGTGGCGGGCGAGTTCGGCGCGGAGCCGCTTGCTGTGGGCGTCGTGCCGGAGGTGCTCCTGGGCGATCCGCAGCGCCCGGCGGGGGCCGAACCGGGCCAGGTAGACGTTGATGCCGGGCCGGGTGCCGATCAGCACGTCCGCGTCGGTGGTGCGCAGCAGCTCCGCGGCGCGGACGTCGACCAGCCGGCTGTACTGGTGGTGCCGCTTCTCGGCGAGCGGGAAGTCCTGCGCGGGCTCACCGAACAGCGGGTCGGCCATGTCCGCGCTGCCGACCCGGGTGTCCACCAGCGGCACCAGCCGCACCCGGGGGTCCACGGTGAACCGCGGGACCTCGCGGTGCCGCAGCATCGAGACGATCTCGACGTCGTGCCGCCCGGCGAGCGCGGCGGCGAGGTTGAGGGTGGTGCGGACCGTGCCACCGATGGCATAGGCGTTGTGCAGCAGGAGGGTGATCTTCATGCGGTGTGGCGTCTTCCCCGAGGTGTGCCGAGTCATTCCGTCCGGCCGGTACTCGCGCGGCCGGTCGGCGCGGCCGGACCGTCCGGCACGGGGCCACCGTGTCGCCACGGGGTAAGCCGAGGGCGTGGCCCGGGTGAGAGCCCGGTAAGAACCAGGGGTGAGAGCCGGGTAAGAAAGCCCCCGCCCCACCGGCCGCCCTGCAGCGCACCACCGGGCCCTTGGCAGACTTGCCGGGTGACCCACTCCGTACTGCTCGCCGAGGACGACCGCCCCATCCGCACCGCGCTGGAGCGTGCCCTGACCCTGGAGGGATACCAGGTCACGGCGGTCGCCGACGGCATCCAGGCGCTGGCCGCCGCACACCGCGAGCGGCCGGACGTGATCCTGCTGGACGTGATGATGCCCGGGATCGACGGGCTCCAGGTGTGCCAGGTGCTGCGCGCCGAACAGGACCGCACCCCGATCCTGATGCTGACCGCCCGGGTCGAGACCGCGGACCGGATCGCCGGCCTGGACGCCGGGGCGGACGACTACGTGGTCAAGCCCTTCGAGGTCGAGGAGGTCTTCGCCCGGCTGCGGGCGCTGCTGCGGCGGACGACGGCCGGCCCGGCCGCGGCGGAGGACGGCGGGGGCCCGGCGGCCGGGTCCGACGGTGCCGAGGAGCCCGGTGAGGCGGGCGCGGGCGCGGAAGCGGGCGGGGCGTACGAGACCCGGGTGGCGGACAGCGGTGTCGTCGAGGCGGCGGACCTGCGGATCGACGGCCCCTCGCGGCGCGCCTGGCGCGGCGAGCGGGAGCTGGAGCTGACCCGGACCGAGTTCGAGCTGCTGGAGCTGCTGGCCCGCAACGCCGGGATCGTGCTGGACCATTCGACGATCTACGACCGGATCTGGGGGTACGACTTCGGCCCCGGCTCCAAGAACCTCGCGGTGTACGTGGGCTATCTGCGGCGCAAGGTCGATGTCCCGGGCAGCCGCCCGCTGATCCACACGGTGCGTGGCGTCGGCTACGTGCTGCGGGAGGACTGAGGTGTCCGGGCCCCGCGAACGCGCCGCGACCGGGCGCCGCCGGCCGGGCGGCCGGCTGCGGGCCCGCCTGCGTTCCTGGCGGCGCGGCGGATCGGCGGCCTGGCTGCGCACCCGCAGGCCCGCCAGTCTGCGCACCGCCTTCGCGGTGGCGTTCGCCGCCGGCGCCGCCGCGGTGACCGTACTCGTCGGCTTCCTCAGCTACGACGCGGCGGCCCGGCTCGTACGGGTCGACGAGAAGTCGGTGTTCTCGCAGGTCGTCCGCGATCTGCGGGTCCAGGTCCGGGAGAAGCCGTTCGGGCCCGGCGACTACGCGACCTCCGACCCCGGCCACGACGGGCCGCGCGACGAACTCACCCGGCCGAGCCGTACCGACGTCCAGGTCCTGGGCGCCGGCGGCCGGATCGTGGAACACGGGCGCCCGGTGCTCCCGGCCGGTGCCGCGGAGCGCCGGATCGCCGCCGACGACCGGGCCGGCCAGCACGCCGAACGGGAGGCGGACATCGGCGACGAGGAGTACCACGTCGCCACCGTCGCGCTCGGCGGCGGCCGCGGGGCGGTGCAGGTCGCCCAGAAGTTCAGCGAGACCGAGGACCTGCTCTCCGCGCTCCAGCAGCGCACCGCCCTGCTGGCCGCCGCGGTCATCACGCTGGCCGGAGCGGGCGGCTGGTGGCTGGCGCGCCGGATCACCGGCCGGCTGGTGCGGCTGACCGCGGTCGCCGAGAGCGTGGCGGAGCACGGACGGCTGGACGTCCCGGTCCCGGTGGCCGGCCGCGACGAGGTCGCCCGGCTCGGGCGCGCCTTCGACGACATGCTCGGCCGGCTGGCCAGCGCCGTCCAGGACCAGCAGCGCCTCGTCCAGGACGCCGGCCACGAGCTGCGCACCCCGCTGACCTCGCTCCGTACGAACATCTCGCTGCTCAAGCGGTTCGACGAACTCCCCTCGGACGCCCGCGAGGAGCTGCTGGCCGACCTGGCGGGTGAGGCCCGCGAACTCAGCGACCTGGTCAACGAGCTGGTGGATCTGGCCGCCGGGACGCGCGATGACGACCCGCTCGCCGAGGTGGGGCTGGCCGAGGTCGCGGAGAAGGCGGCCGCCTCGGCCCGCCGCCGCACCGGCCGCGAGATCACCGTACGGACCGTCCGCCCGGCGGTGGTCGAGGGCCGGCCCGCCGCGCTGCACCGCGCGCTCACCAACCTGCTGGAGAACGCCGCCAAGTTCGACGCGGGCGGCACGGAGCCGATCGAGGTCGTGGTCACCGGCGCCCGGGTCGAGGTCCTCGACCGCGGCCCCGGCATCGCGGACGCCGATCTCACCCGGGTCTTCGACCGCTTCTACCGCGCCGCCGCCGCCCGCGGCCTGCCCGGCTCCGGCCTCGGCCTCGCCATCGTCCGCGAGATCGCCACCACCCACGGCGGCCACGCCTTCGCCACCCACCGCCCCGGCGGCGGCGCCACCCTCGGCTTCACGGTCGGCACCGGGGCGGGCGCGGGGGCGAGGAACGGCACGGGGACCGGCGGGGGGCCGGGGGAGGGCGGAGCGAGAGCCTGAGACCCGGCGCGGGACTCGTCCGGCGGTTCACGGCACGGACTTCAGGGCGCGGCACGGTGCCGTTCGCGGCCGGGTGGCGAGGTGCCGCGCCGGACAGGATGCCTACGGGGCCGGGATCACGGTGCCGTCCCGGGGCCGGGCCGCGGTCCCTCGGGCCCTTCGGGGGCGTCGTCCTTCGCCGCCTCCAGGAGGGCGCGCAGCAACTGCTCGTCCTCGCTGGTCAGCTGGGCGACGAAGCGGGCGAGCGCGGTGCCGTGGTCGGCCTGTTTGTCCAGCTCGCTGTGCATCCGCCGGGCGGTCAGCCCCGCGGAGTCCTGTATGGGCGAGTACGCGAAGCCGCGGCCGGCCCGGGAGCGGGACACCGCGCCCTTGTCGTGCAGCCGGGTGAGGATCGTGGTGACGGTGGTGCGCGCGAGCCGCCTGCCCAGTGCGCGCTGCACCTCGGCGGGGCTCAGCGGCCCCTCGGCCGCCCAGAGCACCGCGAGCACGCTCGCCTCCAGCTCACCGGACGGGCGCCGCGGCACGGGTGATGTCTCCGCCATCGAACGCCCCCACCTCCGCGTCGTCTACAGTGCCGTAGATCGTCTACGGGGCTGTAGCCGGTTGTCACCGTAGTCGGTCGGGCCGGTCGTACGGCAGGCCCGCAACCCATTATGGGAGGGGCCGGTGACATGGCCGTGGCCATCGCTTTTGCGCAGGTGACAGGGGGTTCCCAGGCCGCGCACGGGCGCGTTGCCGTCCCCGTGCCCCGCGTTCGGCAGGGCTCCCTGCCCCGCGTCTGGCCGCGCCCCTTGGTGTACGGGCCGTGACGCCGTCCGGGCCGGGACCGGAACCGGGGCCCGAGGCGGAGGAGCCACGGCCGGAGCCGGGACCCGCGGCGCAGGGGCCTCGACCGGAGCCGGCCCCGCGCCCCCGGCCGGGCCGCCGCCCCTCCACCGCCGCCCTCCTCACCCTCGCCGCCATCTGCGCGGCACTCTTCGCCGCCACGGCCCTGACCGTGTCCGTACGGAACGGCACCCCGCTCGCCGCGGAACGGGCCGCCGTCCGCTGGGCCACCGCGCATCAGGGGGAGCCGTCGCTCTCCGTGGCGCGGGCGCTGACCGCCACCGGCAGCGGGCCGGTCCCGTATCTGATGGCGGTGCTCGCCGGTCTGCTGGCCGGACGGCGGGCGCGTGGCCGGCTGCGCGCGGTGGTCTGCGCCGTCGCCGTCCTGGCCGTCGGCCAGGCGATCCGTTACGGCCTGATGGAGCTGCTCGCCCGCCCCCGCCCGCCGGGTGCCGACTGGTCGGTGTCCGCCGACGGGTACGCCTTCCCCTCTGGCCACGCCACCACGGCGGCGCTGGCCGCCGGCATCCTGGCCTGGGGCATCGCCCGGCGCGCCCGCCCCGCCGTGGCCCGCACCTGGTGCGCGGTGCTGGCCCTCTGGGCCGCCGGAGTCGGGCTCACCCGTGTCTATCTGGGCGTCCACTGGCCCGGCGACGTCCTCGGCGGCTGGTTCCTGGCGGCCGGACTCCTCGCCCTCGCGCTGCTGTTGGAGCCGTTCGCTCTCCGCCGCCGGGACGACTCCTCGCCGGGCCGGTCCGGAGGCCGCAGACCGGGCCGGCCCGGCGGCTCCTGACCGGCTCGGCCCGAAGGCTCCTGACCGGGCCCGAGGGCGCCCCACGCCCCCCATTCCCATGAATAGCTGACGATCGGTCCAGGTCTTCCCCAAGGCGGCATGGACGTGTTCCGCGCCGAGCAGCACTGTCCTGGGCGGCCACGAACGGCGAGGCCATCCCGCCCCGGCGCCGCTCACCGCAGGCATCACCGCAAGCTCAGGGGGAACGCACCGATGAACCAGCCACTCGACACCCCGCCGCCGCGGCGGGACGCCGCCGGGGCCGCCGCGGACCGTGCCCGTTGTCCGGCCGCCGTCGCCGCGGACCCCACAGCGTGCGAGGGGCCGCGGGACGCCGCCACCATCGTCGACCGCCACGGCCGGGAGTCCGCCGGCTGTGTCCACCACTGCGCCCGCCTGCTGGCCGGCCTGGAAGGCGCCCGCGTCCACCCCTTCGTCCCCGCGCCACAGGCCCTGGACGTCTACTCCCGGGCCCGCGAACTGCCGCCCTTCGCCTGGGAGATCGGCAGGTAGCGCCTGAGGCACGGCATCCCCGGGCACGGCATCCCGAGGCACAGCGCCCCTGGGCGCGGCGCCGAGGTCTTTGCGCCCACTTCACGCCTGTTGGCCGGGACATTCGGCCAACAGCGGGAAGGGGCTCCGGCCCCGGTCGCCGCCGGGGCTATGAAGAGCGGCCAGAACCAACGCCTCGCTCGCGGGAGCGACGGCCTGCCCGATGCCTGAGGGGAGTGACTGCTATGCCAGTGCCCACCTGCGTTTTAGGGAGCAGTGGAATCCGTGACTATGTGACACATGGTCACCGTGTGGACATGTTCGCCGAGTTGGGTTCCCTCACCAAGCTGGTGACCGGCACCATCCTGACCCAGCTCGCCGAAGCGGGGGTGCTGAGCCTGGACGAACCGCTCGAACACCGGCTGGACGAGGTGCCGAAAGGCACCGGAGTCACTCTCCGCCACCTCGCCGAGCACACTTCGGGTCTCCCCAGGCTCCCTCCCCGTACGGAAGCCTCCGTGCGTGACCCCTACGCGTCCTTCACGGAGCCTGTCCTGCACGAGGTGTTGTGCGGCCTGGACAAGGCGGTCACCGGGACGGTGGGCAGCAAGGAGTACTCCAACCTCGGCTACGCGGTGCTCGGCCACGTTCTCACCGCCTCCACCGGCCGCACCTTCCAGCAGCTCACCGACGAACACGTGCTCGCGCCTCTGGGGCTGCCGGCGGGCGCGGCCACCGCCGAGCCGCCCTCCGGCCGGCGGCTCGTGGCGACGGGCCTTCTCGGACGCCCCCGCCGCACCTGGGACATGTCGGGGCCGATCCTGCCGGCCGGCGGACTGTGGGCCGCCCCCAGCACCGCTGCCCGCCTCGTGGTCGGCCTCGCCGTCGACCGGGTCCTGGGCGATCCGGCCCCGACCTGGCAGCGCGGCGGGCAGGCGCTGTGGCACCTGGGGGCGACCCGCGACGCTTCGGCCTTCGCCGGGGTACACGAGGACGGCCGATGGATCTTCGTGCACCGCCTCCGCGGAAGCCCCGACCGTACGGAGCGCCTCGCCGTGAAGATGCTCCTGGAGTGCCGACGGCAGCAGGAGGGCGAGGGGTCCACCGAGAGGCCGGCGCGATGAGTCCCCCGGGGACGTGCGTCCGCCGGGGCCTGCCGTCACGCGGGCAGCGAAAAGGCCCTGACGGCGCCGGAGGACACCCGCGCGCCGGTCAGGGCCTCCGCGCTCAGCACTCGATGATGTTCACCGCCAGACCGCCCCGGGCGGTCTCCTTGTACTTGACGCTCATGTCGGCGCCGGTGTCCTTCATGGTCTTGATGACCTTGTCGAGGGAGACGTGGTGGCGGCCGTCGCCGCGCAGTGCCATACGGGCGGCGGTGACGGCCTTGACCGCGGCCATGCCGTTGCGTTCGATGCACGGGATCTGGACCAGGCCGCCGACCGGGTCGCAGGTCAGGCCGAGGTTGTGCTCCATGCCGATCTCGGCGGCGTTCTCGACCTGCTCGGGGGAGCCGCCCAGGACCTCGGCGAGGCCGCCGGCTGCCATGGAGCAGGCGGAGCCGACCTCGCCCTGGCAGCCGACCTCGGCGCCGGAGATGGAGGCGTTCTCCTTGAAGAGCATGCCGATGGCGCCGGCCGCGAGCAGGAAGCGGATGACGCCTTCCTCGTCGGCGCCGGGCACGAAGTTGACGTAGTAGTGCAGGACGGCGGGGATGATGCCGGCCGCGCCGTTGGTGGGGGCGGTCACCACCCGGCCGCCGGCCGCGTTCTCCTCGTTCACGGCCATCGCGTAGAGGGTGGTCCACTCCATGGCGTGGGCGGTCGCGTCACCTTCGGAACGCAGCTGGCGCGCGGAGTGGGCGGCGCGGCGGCGGACCTTCAGCCCGCCCGGCAGGATGCCCTCGCGGCTCATCCCGCGGCTCACACAGCTCTGCATGACCTGCCAGATCTCCAGCAGGCCGGCGCGGATCTCGTCCTCGGTGCGCCAGGCCTTCTCGTTCTCCATCATCAGGGCCGAGATGGACAGGCCGGTGTCCTGGGCCAGCCGCAGCAGCTCGTCGCCGGTGCGGAAGGGGTGGGTCAGGACCGTGTCGTCGGGCACGATCGGGTTCTCGCCCGCGACGGCGTCCTCGTCGACGACGAAGCCGCCGCCCACCGAGTAGTACGTCTTCTCCAGCAGGGGGGCGCCCGCGCCGTCGTAGGCGAAGAGCGTCATGCCGTTCGCGTGGTACGGCAGCGCGCGGCGGCGGTGCAGGATCAGCTCGTTCGACTCGTCGAAGTCGATCTCGTGGGCGGCGCCTATCTCCGCGCCCAGCAGCCGCAGCCGCTTGGTGGTGCGGATGCGCTCCACCTCGTCGTCGGCGGATTCCACGTCGACGGTCCGGGGGGAGTGGCCCTCCAGGCCGAGGAGGACGGCCTTGGGGGTGCCGTGGCCGTGGCCGGTGGCGCCGAGCGAGCCGAAGAGCTCGGCGCGCACGCGGACCGTCTCGGAGAGCAGGCCGTCCTTCTTGAGGCGCCCGACGAACATCCGGGCGGCGCGCATCGGGCCCACGGTGTGGGAGCTGGAGGGGCCGATGCCGATGGAGAAGAGGTCGAAGACGGAGATGGCCACGGAGGCGGACTCCCTTGTCTGCTCGTGATGGACGGTGGAGCTGGGGGGTGAAGGGGAGATTCTGCGCCGGTTTCCGAGCGTAACGCGGACCCGGCGCGGTGCCGTCAGACGGAGACCATCCGGTGTCCGTCGTCGGTGGTGACGGTGGGTGCCGGGGTGGTTTCGGCGGGGGACGGCTCGCCGGTCAGGCCCCGTGCGTGGGCCCTGACCCCGGAGCGCACCGCCCAGAAGTAGAAGAGCGGGGCGGTGACCGCGATCACAGCGGTGCCCAGCTCGCCGGGGAGGAGGCCCCGGCCGCCGAACTCCTCGCCGCCCAGCGCGGAGACCGTGGCCGTCCACACCAGGAAGAGGATCATCCACCAGGCCGGGGCGAACTGCCGCAGCAGGCCCGCCGCCCGGCCGCCCTCGCCGGCCGCCCCGTTGCCTCGCGCGATCCGGTCCCGGCGCCACAGCACCACGGCGGCGACCGGCGCGGACACCAGCGTCAACAGCGTGATCTTGCCCGTCTCCGGCCACTTCGACCAGTACAGCGCGCAGGCGGCGAAGGCGAAGGTGACCGGGCACAGCACCCCGGCGGCCGGCAGCCGGAAGGGACGGGGCAGGTCCGGGCGGGTCCGCCGCAGCACCCCCACCGCGACCGGGCCGATCAGATACGAGATGACCATGGCCGCCGAGACCACCCCGGCCAGCGCCTGCCAGCTGCGGCCGACGGTGAGCAGCAGTACGACGGAGAAGCCGAGGTTGAGCCACATCGCGGGGCGGGCGGTGCCGTAGCGGGGGTGCACGGCCGCCAGCTTCCGGGGGAAGAACCCGGTCTCGGCGAGGTTGGTGACCATGTAAGCGGCCGAGGCGACATTGGCGATGTTGGACCCGGCCGGCGAGATGAAGGCGCCGAACTGGAGCATGGTGACCACCCAGTGCAGCATCAGCAGCCCCGCCAGGTCGGCGAACGGAGAGTTGAGGTTCACGCCCTGCCAGCCGCCGGACCGCTCCAGCAGCTCCGGCGGCACCGAGCCGAGGTACGCGGCCTGCAGCGCCAGGTAGATCACCAGGCCCAGCGCGAGCGCGCCGACCAGGGCGAGCGGGATGGCCCGGCCCGGGTTCTTGGCGGCCCCGCCGAGGTTGACCACGGCCTGGAAGCCGTTGAAGGCGAAGACCACACCGCAGGTGGTGACGGCGGTGAGCACGGCCGGCCAGCCGTACGGGGCGAAGCCGCCGTGCGCGGTGAAGTTCGAGGTGTGGAAGCCGGACCCGATCAGGGCGACCACCGCCAGCACCGGGATGGCGAACTTGACCAGGGTGAGCACCGTGTTGGCGCGGGCCAGCAGCTGCACCGACCAGAAGCAGGTCAGCCAGAGCGCGAGGGTCAGGACCAGCGCCATCGCCGTGCCGGACAGGGTCAGCTGATGGGTGGCCGGATCGACCAGGCCCTGCGCCCAGTCGAAGCTCCAGGACGTCATGTACTGGGTGGCGGCGATCGACTCGATCGGGATCAGCGAGGCGGTCGCGATCCACACCGCCCAGCCGGTGAGGAAGCCGAGGACCGGGCCGTGCGAGAGGTGCCCGTAGCGGGCCATCCCGCCGGGGATCGGGTAGGCCGAGCCGACCTCCGCATACGACATCGCGATCATGCCGATGAAGATCACGCCGATCACCCAGGCGACCAGTGCGGCGGGGCCCGCCACCTGGGCGGCGGAGCCGGCTCCGAAGAGCCATCCGGAGCCGAAGATCGAGCCTATGCCGATCATGATCAGGGCGAAGAGGCTGAGCCCCTTGCGCCCGCCGGCGCTCATGTCCATGGAAAGTGTCGTCCGTCCTGCTGGTGCCGCATGCCCCCTCGCTGCCGAAGGGCCGTTGACGTATGCCGCCGACACCTTATTTCGGCCAAATGACAGGAATGGCACCGCGCTGTCGGCCCCCCGGCGCGCACCGGCCCCCGCACACCGTGAGCCCGGGGCCAACAGCCCCGGGCTCACGGCCCGTTCACGCCCGGACCGCCGTCAGCCGGCGGTCCGGGAGATCACCGCATGAGACGCGTCACAGCGCCGGGTAGAGCGGGAACTTCTCCGCGAGCGCGGTGACCCGGGCCTTGAGGGCCTCGGTGTCGTGGCCCGGCTTGAGGGTCTCGGCGATGATGTCGGCGACCTCGCGGAAGTCCTCGGCCTGGAAGCCGCGGGTGGCCAGGGCCGGGGTGCCGATCCGCAGGCCGGAGGTGACCATCGGCGGGCGGGGGTCGTTCGGGATCGCGTTGCGGTTGACGGTGATGCCGACCTCGTGGAGACGGTCCTCGGCCTGCTGGCCGTCCAGCTCGGAGTCGCGCAGGTCGACCAGGACGAGGTGGACGTCGGTGCCGCCGGACAGCACCGAGACGCCGTACTCCTTGACGTCGTCCTGGACGAGACGCTCGGCCAGGATGCGGGCGCCGTCCAGGGTGCGCTGCTGGCGCTCCTTGAAGTCCTCGGACGCGGCGACCTTGAAGGAGACGGCCTTGGCGGCGATGACGTGCTCCAGCGGGCCGCCCTGCTGACCGGGGAAGACCGCTGAGTTGATCTTCTTGGCCAGCTCCTGGGTGGACAGGATCACACCGCCGCGGGGACCGCCGAGGGTCTTGTGGGTGGTGGTGGTGACCACGTGGGCGTGCGGCACGGGGGAGGGGTGCAGACCCGCCGCGACCAGGCCGGCGAAGTGCGCCATGTCGACCATGAGGTAGGCGCCCACCTCGTCGGCGATCCGGCGGAACGCGGCGAAGTCGAGCTGGCGCGGGTAGGCGGACCAGCCGGCCACGATCAGCTTGGGGCGGTGCTCCTTGGCGAGGCGCTCGACCTCCTCCATGTCGACCAGGTTCGACTTCTCGTCGACGTGGTAGGGCACCACGTTGTAGAGCTTGCCGGAGAAGTTGATCTTCATGCCGTGGGTGAGGTGGCCGCCGTGGGCGAGGTTGAGGCCCAGGATGGTGTCGCCCGGCTTGATGAGGGCGAACATGGCGGCGGCGTTGGCCTGCGCACCGGAGTGCGGCTGCACGTTGGCGGCCTCGGCGCCGAAGAGCGCCTTGATGCGGTCGATGGCGATCTGCTCGACCACGTCGACGTGCTCACAGCCGCCGTAGTAGCGGCGGCCGGGGTAGCCCTCGGCGTACTTGTTGGTGAGGACGGAGCCCTGGGCCTCCATGACGGCGACGGGGGCGAAGTTCTCCGACGCGATCATCTCGAGGGTGGACTGCTGGCGGTGGAGCTCGGCGTCGACGGCGGCGGCGACGTCGGGGTCGAGCTCATGGAGGGAGCTGTTCAGAAGCGACATGAGATCTTCCTGGGGAGTCAGGCGGTGCGCGGGGCCCCCGGACGGGGTCCGGGGGGCTTCCACACGGGCGGTGGCGGGTCGGAGGTCCCCCGTCCGGGCGGCGCCGGGAGCGGGGGCGAGCCGGGGCTCAGCTCTGGATGAAGGCGGCGTACTCGTCGGCCGAGAGCAGGTCGCCCGGCTCGCCGCTGATCTTCACCTTGAACAGCCAACCGCCCTCGAACGGGGCGGAGTTCACCAGTGAGGGGTCGGTGACGACGTCCTCGTTGATCTCGGTGATCTCACCGTCGACGGGCGAGTAGAGGTCGCTGACCGACTTGGTCGACTCCAGCTCGCCGCAGGTCTCGCCCGCCGCGACCGTGGAACCGACCTCAGGGAGCTGGACGAACACGACGTCGCCGAGCGCGTTGGCCGCGTGCTCGGTGATGCCGACCGTCGAGGCGCCGTCCTCGGCGCCCGACAGCCACTCGTGCTCCTTGCTGTAGCGCAGCTGCTGGGGGTTGCTCATGGCTCGATTCTCCTGTACGCGAGGGTGTGATCGTGAAGGGGGGCACTCCCCCAGCCACCGCTGGGGGTACCCCCACCCGGACCGGGTCCGGGGGAGTCCCGGGGGTGGCGGGACGCGGGGGGCGCGCCGCCGCCGGTGGCCGCTACTTCTGCCGCTTGTAGAACGGCAGAGCGGTGACCTCGTACGGCTCATGGCTTCCACGGATGTCCACACAGACACCCTCGGTGCCCGGCGTGGCGTACGCCGCGTCGACATAGGCGATGGCGACGGGCTTGCCGAGCGTGGGGGAGGGGGCCCCGGAGGTGACCTCGCCGATGACCGTGCCGTCGGCCGTGACGACCGGGTATCCGGCGCGCGGCACCCGGCGGCCCTGGGCGATCAGGCCGACCAGCTTGCGCGGCGGCCGGGTCTCGGCGCGTTCGGCGGCCGTGGCCAGTGCCGCGCGGCCCACGAAGTCTCCGCCGTTGGAGGTCTTCTCGAACTTCACGACCCGGCCCAGGCCCGCGTCGAACGGCGTGGTCGCGGTGGTCAGCTCGTGCCCGTACAGCGGCATGCCCGCCTCCAGGCGCAGGGTGTCCCGGCAGGACAGCCCGCAGGGCACCAGCCCGGTGTCCTTGCCCGCCGCGGTCAGCGCCTCCCAGAGGGCGACCGCGTCGGCCGGCCGGACGAACAGCTCGAAGCCGTCCTCACCGGTGTAGCCGGTACGGGCGATCAGGGCCTGCACCCCGGCGACCGTGCCGGGCAGCCCCGCGTAGTACTTCAGCCCGTCCAGATCGGCGTCCGTGAGCTGCTTGAGGATGCCGGGGGACTCCGGGCCCTGCACCGCGAGCAGCGCGTAGGCGTCCCGGTCGTCGCGGATCGCGGCGTCGAAGCCGCCCGCCCGCGCGGTCAGCGCGTCCAGCACCACCTGGGCGTTGGAGGCGTTGGCGACGACCATGTACTCCTGGTCGGCGAGGCGGTAGACGATCAGGTCGTCGAGGATGCCGCCGGCCTCCTCGCAGATCATGGTGTAGCGGGCGCGGCCCGTCTTGACGCCGCCGATGTTGCCGACCAGCGCGTAGTCGAGGAGGTCGGCGGCCTGCGGGCCGGTGACGGTGATCTCGCCCATGTGGGAGAGGTCGAAGAGGCCGGCGCGGGTGCGGACGGCGACATGTTCGTCGCGCTCGCTGCTGTAGCGCAGCGGCATGTCCCAGCCGGCGAAGTCGGTCATGGTCGCGCCGAGCGCGCGATGGGTGGCGTCCAGCGCGGTGCGACGGGGGGCATCAGTCATGGTTCTGGGCTCCCAGGCAGGGGTGACAAGACGTTCTCCCCATCTGTCATCGGAACCTGAGAGGTTCACCGGGATACCGCGAACGGACCCGGTTTGCACCTTGGGTGGAGCCGGCCCACGGGCTGCGGCTCGCTTTTCAGATCTGCCTCGCCCGCGCGGTATAGGGGCCTGAGAGATTCAAGGGAGGACTTGCTCCTTCGGCGCCCCGCCATCACGGCCGGGGACTCTCCCGCGCAGGTTACAAGCGGCCGGTATGCAGTTGGCGGTGCACGGGTGAGCTGTGATGTGCACGTGGCGGCCACATCATTACACGGGAACGCCGGATAAAGGAGCCCCAGCCGCCGTACCGTCCACGACATGGGCGGATCGCACAATCACCTTGATGGGCATTACCTTTTCTTGACACTCTGCGGGTAGGGGACGGAACCAAACCGGACCAGAACGGGCGGGGAGGGCGATCACGGTGCACAGTGAAGCGGCATTCGGGGCGACTTCAGGGGTCGTGCCCCCGGGCGCCGCGCCGGCGGCGCCGTCCGCCGCCAGGACCCGGACCGGCCGTGCGCCGCGGTCCGTCCTCCGGCCGGGGCGCGGCGCCGCGGTCGTGGACCTGCGGGGCGAGGCGCGGGCCCCGGGCGCCGCCGAGCTGCGGTTCCCGGCCGGCGACCTGGTGGTGGTCTCCGGGCTGCCGGGCAGCGGCAAGAGCACCTTCATGCACCGCGTCGTACCGCCCCTGGACGGGCGCGGCGCCGAGGTGTACCGCATCGACTCACAGGACGTCCGCGAGCGCTGGGAGCGCGGCAGGCTGCGCCGGCTGCCGTACGGCCTCTACCGCCCGCTGGTGCGGGCCGCCCACTATCTGACCCTGCGCCGCGCACTGCGCTCCGGTCACAGCGTGGTGGTGCACGACTGCGGAACTCTGGCGTGGGTGCGCCGCTGGATCGCGCGCGCGGCGCTGCGCGGCGGCCGCGGTGCGCATCTGGTGCTGCTCGACGTGGCACCCGAGGTGGCGCTCTCCGGCCAGGAGTCACGGGGACGCGGGGTGTCCGGGTACGCCTTCGCACGCCACCGCGGGGCGGTGGGCCGACTGGTCGGCGCCGCCGAGTCGGCCCGGCTGCCGGAGGGCTTCCGCTCGGCCGTCCTCCTCGACCGGCGCGCGGCCGGCGCGCTGGAGACGCTCACGTTCCACTAGTCGCCGGACACCGCCCCCGCACGCCACCGCGCGCGTCTTCTCGTTTAGTGTCTTTGGCCAGATGGCGCGGTTGGGAACGGGTGGGACACATGACATTTCCGGAGCAGGGGATACCGCAGCTGGCATGGCCGGCGAACGAGCTCGAAGAGGTGCTGTCCGCTTCGGTCGGACACCCGGGCGCCGGGGGCCGGATCGTCGAGGTCCTCGGCCGTAGCCGGCTGTGGGTGCCGCTGCCCGAAGGCGGCGGCCCGGAGAGCGCGGGCCCCGGCGCGGGCGGCCTCGACCTGCCCACCGTCGAGCTCGACGGTGCGCCCTACGTCCCGGTCTACAGCTCCGAGCAGGAGTTCCTGCGGGTGATCGGCTCGCACATGTCCTTCACCGTCGCCCCGGCACGGGAGTTCGCCCGCGGGCTGCCGCCGCAGCTCGGTATCGCGGTCAACCCCGACGGCACGGTCGGCGTCCCGCTGCCGCCGCCCGCGGTGGCCGAGCTGTGCCGGGACCGGCATGGGGGCCACCACGACATCGAGGGGTTGCCGAGCGGCGGCCGGGTGCGGCTCTTCGAGCCGGACTGGCAGGACGAGCCGGTGGACTTCCTGGCCGCGGCCGGACTGGAGTTCTCCGGCGCCGGAATTGTCCTGAGTGCCCGGCGTGCCCTGGCAAGCGTCGAGGGCGACACGCCCGCGCTGTTCGTCGGTGTTCAGGTCGCCGCCGACGTCGTCGCCCTCCAGGACGGCACCGCCCGCCAGGCGGTACTGTCAGCCCTGGGACGTGCGCTCGGCACGGTGCCGCTGCCCTGGCCCGTTCAGCTCGTCATGCTCGACCTCGCCCAGGGTGACCCGGTCGCCGGCTGGATGCTGGAGCGTGTGCGGCCCTTCTACGCCCGGGACCACTCGTAGGGCAAGCCCTAAGCTGGTTGGATGACAGGCGGGCGCACCCCACGTGCCCTGCCGAGAGAAGGGACGGACCACGTGAGCGCGGGTGCGCATCAGGGACCGGCGGCGGCCGGACAGCTGGAGCAGCTGCTCCAGCAGATCTCGCCCGGCCGTTACGACGCCTATGAAGCACTGCTGCACGCGCTCGCCGCGGGCCAGGTCTGGATGCTGCTCTGGCAGGGCCGGGCCGGTATGCCCGACGCGCAGTACGGAAACATGGAGGTCGAGGGCCTCGGCTACGCGCCGTGTGTGACCTCGGCGCCCGAACTCGCCGCCTCCGGCTGGAACCGCGACCACGAGGTGGTCACCGGCCCGGAGATCGCCGCCGCGCTCTTCCCCGACCGCTGGGGCCTGTGGCTGAATCCGCACGCCCCCGGCGGCGGTGTCGGTATCCCCTGGCTCGATCTGCGCCGGATCGCCGGCGGCCTCGACCGGCTGCCCGCCGGCCCGCTGCGGATCTCGGAACCGGTCATCGACATCCCGCAGTTCTACGCACTCCTCGCCCAGAACGCGCACCGTACGCCCGCGGTGCGGTCGCTGCGCCGGGCCTGGGTGCAGCCCGCGCTCGGTGCCCCGTATCTGGCGATCGGCCTGGATCTGTACGACACCGGCCAACCGGCGGTGGACTCGGTGCGGTTGATGATCCAGCAGTCGATCGGCGCGGTCCCGGACGGCCTGCCCGTCTCCACGGTCGCGATGAACGACGAGTACGACCCGGTCGGCATGTGGATGCGGGCCTCCACGCGCCCGTTCTTCGACCGCGACGGCTATGTCCAGCCGCCGGCCCCCGCGCCCTCCTACGGTTACGGCTACCCGCGTCCGTACTGACGCCGGACGGTCGCGCTCCGGCGTGACCCCGGCGTGAATTCGCCCCATGCGTCCCGTGGTTGAGCCCCTTTCCCACGGGTTTGTGCTCCGCTCAGCCCGAACTGGTGTCCGTATAACGGAAAGCCGCGGAACACATCACAGTTACGCATCCTTTCCCCTTCAGGGCTGGTGACTGATCGCGAATCGGATGAAGACTCCGGCAACACAGGGTCTCGGCCCGATGTACGAGCGTCATCCCTTTACGGCGTCGCGCGCACCTTTCGAACCTCATATCAGGCGAACTCCCGCGATGCCGGCACGACTTGCACCAGTGATGTGAATCAGGCCGTTACCGCGGCGTCGCATGGGCCGGCCTCTGTCGGCCGAGAGGGGTCAAGGGCACCGTGACCGCACCGATCGAGACCACCGGAGCAGCTGCTGAGGCGCAGCCGGAAGCGGTGCTGAAAGGCGTGGAAGGAAAGCAGATCGAGGGGCGCTCGCTCGGTCAGATCGCCTTGCTGCGCTTCCGGCGGGACAGGGTCGCGGTGGCCGGTGCCATCGTTGTCATCCTGCTCATCCTCGTCGCCGCGCTCTCCCGTCCCCTCCAGTCCCTGCTGGGGCTGGACCCCAACAGCCCCCACCAGTCGCTGATCGATCCCAACACCACGCTTCCCAAGGGCGACTTCGGCGGGATGAGCGGGGACCACCCCCTGGGGGTGGACCCGAAGTTCGGCCGCGATCTGCTCGCCCGGATCTTGGAGGGCTCGTGGGTCTCGCTGATCGTGGCGTTCGGCGCGACCCTGCTGTCGGTCGCCATCGGCACCGTGCTCGGTGTGGTCGCCGGCTTCTACCGGGGGCGGGTGGACGCCGTCATCAGCCGGATGATGGATGTCTTCCTGGCCTTCCCGCTGCTGCTGTTCGCCATCGCGATCTCCGCCTCGCTGCAGGGCGGCGCCTTCGGCCTGGAGGGCCTGCCGCTGCACATCTCGGTACTCATCTTCGTCATCGGATTCTTCAACTGGCCCTACATGGGGCGGATCGTGCGCGCGCAGACGCTCTCGCTGCGTGAGCGGGAGTTCGTGGACGCCGCCCGCGGCATGGGGGCGCGCGGGCCGTTCATCCTCTTCCGGGAGCTGCTGCCCAACCTGGTGGGGCCGATCATCGTCTACTCGACGCTGCTGATCCCCTCCAACATCCTCTTCGAGGCGGCGCTGAGCTTCCTGGGCGTCGGTATCCAGCCGCCGCAGGCGTCCTGGGGCGGCATGCTCAACCAGGCGGTCAAGTACTACGAGGTCGACCCCCAGTACATGATCGTCCCCGGCCTCGCGATCTTCGTCACCGTGCTGGCGTTCAACCTGCTCGGTGACGGTCTGAGGGACGCGCTGGACCCACGCAGCCGCTGATGGCCGTGCCTGGCACCCGCTCAGAAGTCTCACCAGCGTTTTTCGAAGTCACGCAGTTTCCACGTATCGACGTATCGACGTTTCTCGACGAACGAAGGGGACACCGACCATCATGCGAAGGTCAGTTCCGGTCGCGGCGATAGCGGCCATCACCAGTGCGGGCCTTGTGCTGGCCGGCTGCAGCGGGGGCAAGGGCTCCTCGGACGGCGCGGGCGAGGCCAACGCCGCCACCAAGGGCGTCGTCAACGCCTCGGACGCGAAGGGCGGCACGGTCACCTACGCGATCAGCGACGCCCCCGAGTCCTTCGACCCGGGCAACACGTACTACGCCTTCATCTACAACTTCAGCCGCCTCTACGCGCGCCCGCTCACCACCTTCAAGCCGGCCCCCGGCACCAAGGGCAACGAGCTGGTGCCGGACCTCGCCGAGTCCATGGGCAAGCCCAGCGACGGCGGGAAGACCTGGACGTACAAGATCCGCAAGGGCGTCAAGTACGACGACGGGTCCGAGGTCACCTCGCAGGACGTCAAGTACGCCGTGGAGCGCAGCAACTTCGCGCGTGACACCCTCTCGCTGGGGCCGAACTACTTCCAGCAGTTCCTCAAGGACAACGAGGGCGGCTACAAGGGTCCCTACAAGGACAAGAGCAAGGCCGGTCTGAAGTCCATCGAGACCCCGGACGACCAGACGGTCGTCTTCCACCTGAAGAAGCCGTTCGCCGAGTTCGACTACCTGGTGAGCGCCCCGCAGACCGCTCCGGTCCCGCAGGCCAAGGACAAGGGCGCCGACTACACCAAGTCCGTGCTGTCCACCGGCTCGTACAAGTTCGAGAGCTACGAAGAGGGCAAGAAGCTCACCCTGGTCCGCAACCCGCAGTGGTCCGCGAAGACCGACCCGCTGCGCAAGCAGCTGCCGGACAAGATCGTGCTGAACCTGAAGGTCGCCCAGTCGACGATCGACAAGGACCTCAAGTCCGGGAACACCCTGGTGGACCTGGCCGGCCGTGGTGTCGACGGGCAGACGCAGGCCCAGCTGCTGACCAACTCCGCGGAGAAGGCCAACACCGACAACGCGCTCGGGCAGCGGCTGGTCTACACGGCGCTCAACACCAAGGTGAAGCCGTTCGACAACATCGAGTGCCGCAAGGCCGTCGAGTACGCGATCGACAAGAAGGCCGTCCAGACCTCCCTCGGCGGCCCGATCCGCGGTGAGCTGGCCTCCACGGTCCTGCCCACCGACATCGACGGCTACCAGAAGTTCGACCTGTACCCGCAGAAGTACGACGGGGACAAGCTGGACCTGACCGAGGCCAAGAAGCACTGGGACAAGTGCGGCGCCGGCAAGACCACGACCACGATCCTGGCCCGCAACGACCGCCAGGACGAGGTCGACGCGGCCACCTCGGTCATCGACTCGCTCAAGAAGATCGGCGTCACCGCCAAGATCCAGTCCTACCCGACCAGCAAGTACTTCTCGGACTACGCCGGTGTGCCGAAGTTCAACAAGAAGAACAACGTCGGCCTGATCATGATGCAGTGGGGCTCGGACTTCCCGACCGGCTACGGCTACCTCCAGCAGATCCTCAACGGCAAGGCGATCAGCCAGTCCGGCAACACCAACCTGTCGGAGCTGGACGACCCGGAGATCAACAAGCTGCTCGAGAGCGCCATCGCCGACACCGACAAGGCGGCCCGCGAGAAGGCGTACGCCGAGATCGACAAGAAGACGATGGAGCAGGCGGCGATCGTCCCGCTCACCTACTTCAAGGTCCTGATGTACCGCTCGCCCAAGGCCACCAACCTGGTGTCCACCTCGGCCTTCAGCGGTCAGTACGACTACCTCAACATCGGCGTCAAGAAGTAGCAGCCCTGGAAGGCAGGTGAAGGCATTGGTGTCCGCGGGCCGGCCCGGTCCGGCCCGCGGCGCCGACGCCGCATCCCCGTGGTCTCGTACATCATCCGCAGGTTGATCAGCGCGGTGGTTCTGCTGCTGATCGTCAGCGCGGTCACCTTCGGCATCTTCTTCCTGCTGCCGAAGATGGCCGGGCAGAGCACCGACCAGCTTGCCCAGCAGTACATCGGAAAGGCCCCCACCCCGGCGGACATCGCCGCGGTGAAGAAGAACCTGGGCCTGGACAAGCCCGTGTACGAGCAGTACTGGGACTTCCTCAAGGGCATCTTCGTCGGCGTCGACTACAAGTTCGGCCCGGAAGCGGCCAAGTGCCATGTGCCGTGCTTCGGCTACTCCTTCAAGACCCATATCGAGGTCTGGCCGGAGATCCAGTCCCGGCTCCCGGTGACGCTCTCGCTGGCCGCCGGCGCGGCCGTGCTGTGGGTCGTCTCCGGCGTCGCCACCGGCGTGCTCTCCGCGCTGCGCCCCGGCTCGCTCTTCGACCGGATGGCGATGGGCGTCGCGCTGGCCGGTGTCTCCCTCCCGATGTTCTTCACCGGCGCCCTGGCACTGGCCCTGTTCACCTACCAGTGGCCGCTCTTCGAGCGCAGCGACTACATCTATCTGACCGAGGACCCCTTCGGCTGGGCCTGGACCCTGGTCCTGCCCTGGGTCACCCTGGCCTTCCTCTACTCCGCGCTCTACGCCCGGCTCACCCGTGCGGGCATGCTGGAGACCCTGAGCGAGGACTACATCCGGACGGCCCGCGCCAAGGGCCTGCGGGAGCGCAAGGTGGTCGTACGGCACGGTCTGCGGGCCGCGCTCACCCCGATCATCACGGTCTTCGGCATGGACCTGGGCCTGCTGCTCGGCGGTGCGCTGATCACCGAACAGGTCTTCTCGCTCAAGGGAGTCGGCGCCTTCGCCGTCGAGGCGATCAACGCCAACGACCTGCCGAACATCCTCGGCGTCACCCTGCTCGCCGCGTTCTTCATCGTCATATGCAACCTGGTGGTGGACGTTCTGTACGCCGCCGTCGACCCGCGGGTGAGGCTCTCGTGACCGACTCCTCCGAGGACAAGACCGAGACCGCGGCGGCCGGGTCCGCCGTGGCCACCGACGGGGAGGCGCCGCGGACGGCTCCCTTCCTCCAGGTGAAGGACCTGAAGGTGCACTTCCGCACCGACGACGGGCTGGTGAAGTCCGTCGACGGCCTGAACTTCAGCCTGGAGAAGGGCAAGACGCTCGGCATCGTCGGCGAGTCCGGCTCCGGCAAGTCCGTCACCTCGCTCGCCGTGATGGGCCTGCACCGGGCCTCCCGCCAGCAGCGCAGCAAGGTGGACATGTCCGGCGAGATCTGGCTGGACGGCAAGGAGCTGGTCTCCGCCGAGCCGGACGAGGTGCGCCGGCTGCGCGGCCGCGAGATGGCGATGATCTTCCAGGACCCGCTGTCCGCGCTGCACCCCTTCTACTCGGTCGGCAGCCAGATCGTGGAGGCCTACCGCGTCCACCACGACGTGGACAAGAAGACCGCGCGCAGGCGGGCCGTCGAGATGCTCGACCGGGTCGGCATCCCGCAGCCCGACAAGCGGGTCGACGACCATCCGCACCAGTTCTCCGGCGGGATGCGCCAGCGCGCCATGATCGCGATGGCGCTGGTCAACAACCCGGAGCTGCTGATCGCGGACGAGCCGACCACCGCACTGGACGTCACCGTCCAGGCGCAGATCCTGGACCTGATCCGCGACCTCCAGAAGGAGTTCGGCTCGGCGGTCATCATCATCACCCACGACCTGGGCGTGGTCGCCGAACTCGCCGACGACCTGCTGGTGATGTACGGCGGACGGTGCGTCGAGCGCGGCCCCGCCGAGAAGGTCTTCTACGAGCCCCAGCACCCCTACACCTGGGGGCTGCTCGGGTCCATGCCGCGCATCGACCGCGCGCAGACGGACCGGCTGATCCCGGTCAAGGGCTCCCCGCCCAGCCTGATCAACGTCCCGTCCGGCTGCGCCTTCAACCCCCGCTGCCCGTACGCGGACGTGCCGAAGGACAACCTCACCCGTACGGTCCGCCCCGAGCTGCGCGAGGCCGGCGGCGGGCACTCCTCCGCCTGCCACATGTCGCAGGAGGAGCGGGAGCGTATCTGGACCGAAGAGATTGCGCCGAAGCTGTGACCGAGACGACTGACGACCAGAACAAGAAGATCCCGCTCCAGAAGGGGACCGCCACCGAGGCGCCCGCCGACGCCGCGCCGCTGCTCAGGGTCCGCGGTCTGGTCCGGCACTTCCCGATCACCAAGGGCCTGCTCAAGCGGCAGGTCGGTGCGGTCCAGGCGGTCGACGGCATCGACTTCGACGTCCGGCCCGGGGAGACGCTCGGGGTCGTCGGCGAGTCCGGCTGCGGCAAGTCGACGATGGGGCGGCTGATCACCCGGCTCGACGAACCGACCGGCGGCACCATCGAGTTCCAGGGCCAGGACATCACCCATCTGTCCCCGGGCCGGCTGCGGCCGATGCGCCGGGACGTGCAGATGATCTTCCAGGACCCGTACGGCTCGCTGAACCCCCGGCACACCATCGGCGCCATCGTCTCCACGCCCTTCCGCCTTCAGGGCGTCGAGCCCGAGGGCGGCGTGAAGAAGGAGGTGCAGCGGCTGCTGGAGCTGGTGGGTCTGAGCCCGGAGCACTACAACCGCTATCCGCACGAGTTCTCCGGCGGCCAGCGGCAGCGCATCGGCATCGCCCGCGCGCTCGCGCTCAAGCCCCGGCTGGTGGTCGCCGACGAGCCGGTCTCCGCGCTGGACGTGTCGATCCAGGCCCAGGTCGTCAACCTCATGGACGACCTCCAGGAGGAGCTAGGCCTGACGTACGTCATCATCGCCCACGACCTCTCGGTGATCCGGCACGTCTCGGACCGGATCGCGGTGATGTACCTCGGCAAGATCGTGGAGCTGGCCGACCGCACGGCGCTGTACGAGACGCCGATGCACCCGTACACCAAGGCGCTGCTGTCCGCCGTGCCGGTGCCCGACCCCCGGCGGCGCACCCAGCGCGACCGGATTCTGCTCAAGGGCGATGTGCCGTCGCCGATCAACCCGCCGTCCGGCTGCCGGTTCCGTACCCGCTGCTGGAAGGCGACCGAGGAGTGCGGCCGCACCGAACCGCCGCTGGTCACCCTGCGGACCGGCCACCAGGTGGCCTGCCACCACCCGGAGAACGCCCCCGGCGCGGCCGCCGTCGAGGCGTCCGGAGGGGCCGGCCAGGCCTCAACCGGTAAGTAATACCGAGGAATTGGCAAAGCCCGGGACATTGCGGTACGGGAGGGTGCAGAGTCGGCGCGGTTGTTCCCCATCCGCTCGTGTGTCCGAAAGGACGGCTCATGGCACTCTCCCGTTCTGCGCGTCGCACCTCCCGCTGGCTCGCCCTGGCCACCGCCGTGGCCTCGGCCGCCACCCTCGCCGCCGCCCCCGGCGCGTCCCCCGGCGCCCCCGGCGTCGGTGACCCGTACTTCCCCCGCCTGGGCAACGGAGGCTTCGACGCCCTGCACTACGACCTCGGCGTCAGCTACCACCCCGGCAGCGGCCGCCTCGACGGCCGGACGAAGCTCACCGCCAGGGCCACCCAGAACCTCACCGCCTTCGACCTCGACCTCCAGAAGCTGACCGTCGACAGCGTCCGGGTCAACGGGCGGCGGGCCCACTTCGGCAGATCCGGCGACGAGATAACGGTCCGCCCCGACTTCCCGCTGCGCCGCGGCGGGAAGTTCACCGTCACCGTCGCCTACCACGGTGTCCCCAAGCCGCTGAGCGGCCCGATCGTCTTCGGCTCCGACTACGGCTGGATGAAGACCAAGGACGGGGTGTTCGTCGCCTGCGAGCCGAACGCCGCCTCGACGTGGTTCCCCTCCAGCGACCACCCGGGCGACAAGGCGACCTACGACATCCGCATCGACGCCCCCAAGGGGCTGACCGCTGTCTCCAACGGGCGGCTGGTCGCCTCCCGGGAGGCGCACGGACGCTCGTACGCGCACTGGCGCGAGAGCCGGCCCATGGCGACCTACCTGGCCACCGCCACCATCGGGAAGTTCGACGTCCGCACGGGCACCACGCCGGGCGGCACCCCCATCTACGTCGCCACCGACCCCACCCTGCCCACCGGCAAGGTCGACGTCTACGGCATCACCGCGGAGGCCACCGACTACTGGTCGACGGTCTTCGGGCGGTACCCGTTCGAGCAGACCGGCGCGATCGTCGACGACATGCCGCAGGCCGGCTTCTCGCTGGAGGTGCAGTCCAAGCCGGTGTACTCGGCGGTGCGCAGCGAGTCGACCATCGTCCACGAGCTGGCGCACCAGTGGTTCGGCGACTCGGTCTCCGTGAAGCGGTGGAAGGACATCTGGCTCAACGAGGGCTTCGCCACCTACGCGCAGTGGCTGTGGAGCGAGCACCGCGGCACCCGCAGCGCCCATGACGCCCTCCGCCGGCAGTACGCGGACATCCCGGCCGGCAGCGACTTCTGGAAGGTGAGGGTCGGTGATCCGCAGCGGGACACCATGTTCGACGGCGCGGTCTACGTCCGGGGCGCGATGACGCTCCAGGTCCTGCGCGAGCGGATCGGCGACACGGCGTTCTTCAAGCTGCTGCCGGCCTGGACCGCCCGGCACCGCTACGGCAACGCGGAGACCTCCCAGTTCATCGCGCTGGCCGAGAAGATCTCCGGGCAGCGGCTCGACGACCTCTTCGACTCCTGGCTCGCCACGGACAGCAAGCCGCAGCTGCCGGGTCAGTAGGCGCCCGCCCGGCCCGGGTCAGCCGGACTCCTGCTGCCCGCCCCGTTTGCGGAGATGCTCGGGGCGCGGCAGGTGCAGCCCGAGGTAGACGGCGCCCATCCGCAGGGCGAACACCACCCCCGCCGAGATCCCCGCGGCGGGGGTGGCTCCCGTACCGAGGTGGTGCAGCAGCAGATAGCAGCCGCCGCCCGCCAGCGCGGCGATGGCGTAGACGTCCTCGCGCAGCAGCAGCGGGGGGAACTCCCCGCACAGCACGTCGCGGATGACCTCACCGGTGACCCCGGTCAGCACCGCCAGGATGATCACGGCGAGCGGGGTGGCGTGCGCCTCGATCGCCGCGCGGGCGCCGATCACCGTGACGACGGACAGCCCGATCGCGTCGACCACCAGCAGTGATTTGTGCGGCAGCTGCCAGAACCGCAGATAGATCATGGTGCCGACGCCGACACAGATGATCACGGTGAGCAGCACCCAGTCGTGCGTCCAGTACAGCGGCTGCCGGTTGAGGATGAGATCGCGCAGCGTGCCGCCGGAGATGGACGCGGCGAAGGCGAGCACCAGGCCGCCGAACGGGTCCATGTTGGCGCGGTAGGCCGCCAGCACGCCGCTCGCGGCGAACGCGGCGACGCCGGCCAGATAGAGCACGTGAAGCATGGCGCTCATCATCGCAGGCCCGGAAGGAACCGTTCCGCCCGAGGTCGTCAAAATTGACACTACCGGTCGGTAACCATCCGGTGTAGCGTGCAACCCATGGCTCTGGTGACCCACGGCAACAGCGAGTTCGACCGCGACACGGCGGTCAGCCGCCGCGCCCCCGGCGTCTACGACGCCCATCTCTCCGCCGGCTGGACGATCATCCAGGCGGTCAACGGCGGCTACCTCCTCGCCCTCATGGGCCGCGCCCTGGGTGACGCCCTCCCGCACCCCGACCCGATGTCGGTCACCGCGCACTACCTCACCGCCTCGGTGCCGGGCCCCGCGGTCATCCGCACCGAAGTGGTCCGCACCGGCCGCACGATGTCGACCGGCACCGCCACCCTCGTCCAGTTCGCCGAGGACGGCAGCGAGGTCGAGCGGCTGCGGGTGCTCGCCGCGTACGGCGACCTCGGCGCGCTGCCCGACGAGGTCCACACCACCGCCAAGCCCCCGGCCATCCCGCCCTACGAGCACTGCCTCGGCACGGACGCGGCCCCCGACGGCCGCCCCGCGATCCCCGGCAGCACCGCCATCGCCGAGCGGCTCGCCCTCCGCCTGGACCCGGCGACCGCGGGCTGGGCCGTCGGCGCGCCCTCCGGCAAGGGCGAGATGCGCGCCTGGTTCGGCCTCGCCGACGGCCGCGAACCCGACCCGCTCTCCCTCCTGCTGACCGTGGACGCGCTGCCGCCCACCGCCTTCGAGATGGGCCTGTCCGGCTGGGTCCCCACCGTCGAGCTGACCGCCCACATCCGCCACCGCCCGGCCCCCGGCCCGCTGCGGGTCGCCATCACCACGCGCAACCTCGCCGGCGGCTTCCTGGAGGAGGACGCGGAGGTCTGGGACTCCGAGGACCGACTCGTCGCCCAGTCCCGGCAGTTGGCCCGCGCGGTGCTGCTGCCGGGGTAGCGGCCCGCCGTCCCGGCCCGGTGCGGCGCCCTCGATGCCGCTTCCGTGCCCTTTTCGCAGGTGACCGCGGGTGCGGCAGCGGAGATTGAGCGCGAAAGCGCGGGCGGTGGCCGGGCGCCTCATGTCAGACTGACCGGCATGGGGGATGTGGCTCTCAGAATCGATGACACGACCGTGGTGTGGCTGCGGGCCGAGGAACCGGCCGGCGCCCGGACGGGCACACGGCAACAGCCCGGAGCACAGCCGCCGTCCGGCGGCGCACCGGGCCCGCGGCCCGACAGCGACGGGGAGTTGGAACTCCCCGAGGAGTTCGGCTCCGCCCAGCCGGTCAGCGTGGACAGCCGGGTGGCGCGGGCGCTGACCCGCGGCGGGGCGGCCCTCGAAGAGGCCCTGCGCCCGCTCGGCGGCGTACTGGGCCAGATCCACCGCTCGATCTCCAGCGGCAGCCACCGCCCCGACGAGGTCACCGTGGAGTTCGGCGTCACCCTCGGCTCCGATCTGAGCCTCGGGGTGTTCTCCGGCAAGGGGGACGCCAGTTTCAAGGTGTCGGCCACCTGGAACCTCGGCGGAGGCGGCACGGCGGAACCCGGCGGGACGGCCCCGTGAGCCACGGCGCAGGCCCCGACGCCCCGCTCCAGCGGTCCTTCGCCTCCGTACGCCACGGCGGCCACGCCGTCGGCGCGGGGGTGCTGGTCGCCGAGCGGCTCGTGCTGACCTGCGCCCATGTCGTCAACAGCGCGCTGGGCAGGGACCGTTTCGCCCAGGACACCCCCGGCCCCGGCGACACGGTCACCCTCCGGCTGCCCCATGTCGCGTCCGGCCACGACCTGAGCGCACGGGTCTTACGGGAGATGTGGGTGCCGCCGCGGGCCACTGCCGCCGGCAGCGCCCCCGTCGAGCCCGGCAGGGTGCCGTACCACGGCGACCTCGCCGTCCTGGAGCTGACCTGTACCGCCCCCGAGGGCGCCGAACCCGCCCCGTTCCTCCAGCACAACTACGGCAACGAGACCGTCGCCTTATGGGCCAGCGGCAATCCGCTGCCCACGGTGCGGGCGGTGCCCCGGGTCTCGGCGCCGCCCTGGATCGCGCTCGACGTGCTCGGCGGCGCCCAGGTCACCGAGGGCTTCAGCGGCGGGCCGCTGTGGGACCGCGAACGGCAGGCCGTGGTCGGCCTGGTCGCGGCCGTGCACCGGGCCCCGGAAGGGGCCGCCCCCGGGAGCCGGCCCACGACGATGTACGCCATCAGCGTCCCGGCCATCGAGGCCGAACTCCCCGGCCTGCCGCCCTCGGCGGTGCCCACCGCCCGGCGCGGCGTACAGCAGCTGCTCACCGCGCTGGAGCGGGTGCTGAAGGGCCGCGAGGCGGTCCTGGCCTGCGAGGAGCGGCTCGCCGCCCGGCTCGGCAGGCCCTCCGCAGGCCCGGCGGCCGACCTGGAACGGCTGGCCGGCCTGGCGGTGAGCGTCCGCCGCGGCCTCCCCGAACTCCTCGACCTGGTACGGGACCACGAGCCGCCGGCCGCCGACCCCTATGACCCGCACCCCCGCCACGGCCTCCACGGGGCCCGCGAGGACTGGGAGCGGCTGCGCCGCGCCGCCCGTACGGTCCGCCCCGGCGAGTACCTGACCACCCGCCAGCGCCGCGACCTCTCCGGCCTGTTGGCGCACTGCACCCGCACCGACCCCGCCGGCCTCCTGGCGCGCGTCCTGCCGCACGCCCCGGAGCTGCCCGCCGTCACCGGCCTCGCCGACGCGATGGACGCCCTGGAGGGCTTCAGCTCCACCACCGGGGCGCCGGTGCCCCCGCTGCTGCAGGGCGTGGTGCGGATCAGCGTCGAGGAGCGCGCGGCCGGGGCCTATCCGGCCGAGGACCTCGACGCCTGGGTCGAACGGGTCGCCGCCCGGTCCGGGGTCGACGAGGCGGCGGTCAGCCAGTTCCGCGCCGATGTCACGGCCGCCGCCGCACCGGCCCGCACCCCGGCCCTCGCCCGGCCGGCCACCGGCACCCCGGCCGCCACCGCGCCCCGCGTCCAGGTGGAGCTGCTGCCCACCCCGACCGGACGCCGCTTCACCTACCAGATCTGGACCTTCGCCGACCGCCAGCCGCACCGGCTCGCGCTGGTCAGGGACACCGAGGCGGGCAGCGAGCAGGTGGTCGACGACATCCGCCGGGTGCTGCGCACCGAGGTCCGGGAGGACCCGGAGACCGCCCTGGTGGAGTACTTCCTGCCGTCCGCCTGGCTCGGCCTGGACGTCGACTCCTGGGAGTCGCCCGACAGCGACGAGGACGGGCCGTTCGCCCCCGGCATCACCCGGCGGGTGGTGGTACGCACCACCGAGCGCTCCCGGGAGAGCTACGCCGGCTGGAAGCAGCGCACCGCCGCCCTGCCGCACGCCAAGCGCCTGGTCCTCGACCACCGCCACACCGACCGCAAGGTCGCCCGCGCCCAGCTGGAGGTGCACCGCGACGCCGGCACGGTCATCGTGTGCTGCGAACCCGACCACCACGGCACGCTGTTGCGGCAGTGCGTGCAGGCAGGCGTCCACACCGTGCTCTGGCACCGCGCCGAACACGGCGCGCACATCGCCCAGGACCTGCTGGCCCTGGTCGACGGCACCGACCACGCCGAGGTGCCCGAGGCGGTCCGCCTGGAGCGGGCCAAGGCGATGGCCGAGCCGGAGCGGGTCACCCACCACGGCCGCCTGTTGTCCCTGCTCTACGACGCGCCCGACCATCGTCCCCCACAACTCGCCCCCGACGCCTGGGTGCTGACCCAGCCCTGAGCGCCGGAGCGTGGACGCAGCAATGAACGAGGAGAACGTGCGGTGACCGGACAGAGCGCAGCAGGCGCACACGACGACCCGGGCGCGGAGCCGGAGGGCTGGTGGGTGTTCCGCGGCCCGGCTCCGCTGCCCGCCCCGCCGCCCTGGCGGCATCTGCCCGCCGGCCGGGGGGCCGCGCCCGGCGCGCCGTACCTCCTGGAGCGCAACGAGATCTCCGTCGTCAACGCCGCCCTGCATCTGCACCGCCCGCTGCTGGTCACCGGCCGCCCCGGCGCGGGGAAGAGCTCACTGGCCCGCGCCGTCGCCGACGAGCTCGGCCTCGGCGACGTGCTGCGCTGGTCGGTCAACAGCCGCTCCACGCTCCAGGACGCCCTCTACCGCTACGACGCTGTGGGCCGCCTCCGGGAGGCCTCGCTGCGCCGCGAACGGGAGGCCTCCCACGGCTCCGCGCGCCGCCCCCGGGCCCGGCGTGCCACCGCGGCCGGCGACATCGGCCAGTACCTGCGTCTCGGCCCGCTCGGCAGCGCACTGGCGGCCGGCCGCCCCCGTGTCCTGCTCGTCGACGAACTCGACAAGGCCGATATCGACCTGCCCAACGACCTGCTGGTGGTCCTGGAGGAGGGCGAGTTCGAGATCCCGGAGCTGGCGCGGCTGCCCGAGCACCAGCAGGAGGTCCAGGTCCTGCTGAGCGGAAGCCGGGAGCGGGTCACGGTCCGCCGCGGGGTGGTCCGCTGCACCCACTTCCCGATCGTCATCATGACCAGCAACGGCGAACGGGACTTCCCGCCCGCCTTCCTGCGCCGCTGCGTACGGCTGGACCTGCCGGAGCCGACCGGCGACCGGCTGCGGAAGATCATCGAGCACAACCTGGGCGAGCAGGCGGTCGCCGCGGCCGAGGACCTCATCGAGGTCTTCCACCAGCGCGCGAAGACCCAGACCCTGGCCACCGATCAGCTGCTGGCCGCGGTCCATCTGCGCATCAGCGGCGCCGACCTCTCCAAGGAAGAGCTGCTCGCCGCCGTGCTGCACCGTCTCGACGAGTCCATGTCGCCATGATCGACCGACTGCGACAGGCGATGTCCGCCGCCGGCTACGACCTCGGGGCCACCGAACTCCTCGACGTGCTGTGGCTGTCGCGGGCGATGGAGGGGCACCCGGCGGACGAGACGCCGGGTGCCGAGGGGGAGCCGGGGGAGCGTGTGGACGGGGCGGGGAGCGCGAGCGGTGGCGGGGGCGAGGGGACCGACGGCGCCGGTGAGGCCGACGCGGCCCACGGTCGTCCGTCCGGCGGGCGGCGCGGGGACGGGGTGGAGGGCGCGTCCGATGCGGCCGACGTGGCCCACGCGTCCGACGGGGCCGGTGGGTTCGCGGGTGCCGGTGGACGCGCGGTTCCCGCGGGCTCAGCCGAGCCCGCCGCCGAGCCCACCGACCTCACCGATCATGCCGATCACACGGACCCCACCGACCCCACCGACCCCCTGACCTCAGGCCTCCCGCCCCGTCGTGCGCTGTACGCCATGGGCAGCCAGGGTGGCGGGGGCGAGGGGGCCGGCCGGGCGCGGCCGGCGCGGGTGCCCGGTGGGCGGGCGCTGCCCGACGCCCAGCAACTGGGCCGGGCGCTGCGCCCGTTGCGCCGGTCCCGGGACCACCCGCACCGCACCGTCACCGATGTCGAGGCCACCGTCCGCCTCGCCGCCGAGACCGGCTTCCTCGACGTCGTCTCCCGCCCGGACCAGGAGCGCCGCTGGTCGGCCGTGCTGCTGGTGGACTGCTCGCCGTCCATGCAGGTGTGGGGGCCGCTCGCGGCCGAGCTGCGCGCGCTCCTCGCCCGGAGCACGGTCTTCCGCTCCGTCCGCGTCCTGGCGGTCGACCCCCAGGACCCGGGCGGCTCGCCGGGGCGCCGACGGTCCACGGGCACGGCGGTGACCTTCCTGCTGACCGACGGTACGAGCCCGGGCTGGCGCAGCCCGCAGGCCGTACGCGCCCTTGCCGCCTGGGGCCGGGGCGGCCCGCTGGCCGTACTGAACCCGCTGCCCCGGCGGCTGTGGCGCGGTACCGCCCTGGATGCCCGGCCCCGGCTCCTGGCCGCACCGGGCGAGTTCGGCCCCCTCGGCCGGCTCCTCGTCTGCGATCCGCTGAGCGGCGAGCGCGATCCGGAGGCGGACGGCCTGCTCGCGCTGCCCGTGCTGCATCCGACCGCCTCCGCGCTGGAGCAGTGGGCCGGGCTGCTCACCCGCCCCGGAGTGCCGCATCTGATCGAAACGGTGCTGCTGGACGAGGCGCCTCCCGAGCCGGTACGGCCCGCCGAACCCCACGGCACGGCCGAGGAGTTGCTCGCCCACTTCCGTGGCGCCTTCTCGCCCGAGGCCTACCGTCTCGCCGTCCGCCTCTCCGCCATCCGCCCCCTGACCACGCCCCTGATGCAGCTGGTGCGCGCCGCCACGATGCGGGACGCCGGGCCCACCCATGTCGCGGAGATCCTGCTCGGCGGCCTCCTGGAGCGCACCGACCGGGCGCGGGACGCGGCCGCCGCCCACACCCTGGACCGCGCCCTCGGCACGCCGCCACCGGGCCGACTCGTCCAGCCCGTCTACGACTTCCGCCCCGGCGTGCGGGAGCTGCTGTTCAGCGGGCTGGGCGCCGAGCAGGCCGTGGAGGTCGTCGAGGCGGTCGGCCGGTCCCTGGAGCCGTACATGGGACGGCTGCCGGACTTCCCGGTCCTGATGGGCGACGAGGAGGGCGAGCTGCGGCTCCAGGCCTCGGCGCGAGCCTTCGCGGTGCTGGCCAGTCCGGTGCTGGAGCGGATGGGGGGTGCGGTGCCCGAGGCGGCGGACCACCCGCTGCCGGGCCCGCGCCGCCCCGCGCCGGTGCCCGCGCCGCCGCGCTTCGGCGTCCTCGGCCCCGTCCGCGCCTGGCGCGGGGCGACACCCCTCACGCTGGGCGGTCCGGAGGAACGGGCGCTGCTGGCCGCCCTGTTGCTGAGTCCGGGGCACGCCGTCGGCACGGCCGAGCTGCTTCCCGGCCTCTGGGGCGACGGGGCGCCGCGTGACGCCCCCGCGTCGCTGCACGCCTGTGCCACCCGGCTGACCGCGGCGCTCGGCGCCGACACGGGGGCGGATACCGGCCCGGACCTCCTGGCCAGGGAGCAGGACGGGGGCTACGCCCTGCGCCGCCCCGACGGCAGCGCGCCCGTCCTCGACCTCGATCTCGACCGGGCCGAGCAGCTGGTCGACCGGTCCCGGCGCGCCGGGGACCCGGCCGCGGCCCGCCGACTGTGCGACGAGGCACTGGCGTTGTGGGACGGCGCACCGCTCGCCGGGGTGCCGGGACCGTTCGCCGCCGCCCAGCGGGCCCGGCTGGAGCGCTGGCGCGAAGACCTCAGGAACGGGATCTACCGCCCCCTTGCCGAGGAGCCCGCGCCCGGTCCGGCCGGGCCCCGGGCCGAAGCGGTGGGCCTGCCGCCCGCGCCGGAACCGTTCGCCGGACGCCGCGAGCAGCTCTCCCGGCTGGCCACCGGACTGACGGGGGCGGGGGCGGGGGCCAGGAGCGACGCCCCACCCTGCCACGTCGTCCACGGACCGGCCGGGACCGGCAAGACGGCCCTGGCGCTGCGGGCCGCACACCAGGTCGCGGACCACTTCCCGGACGGACAGCTGTTCCTGGACCTGCGCGGCAGCGTCGACGCGGCGGAGGAGCGGGTGACACCGACCGGAGCCCTCGAAGCGCTGCTGCGCGCACTGGGCGTGCCGGACGACCGCATCCCCCTGTGGCGCGACGGGCGGGCGGCCCTCTACCGCTCCCTGCTGGCCGAACGCCGCGTCCTCATCGTGCTGGACGATGCGCCTGAGGTCGGCGATGCACCTGAGGTCGATGGCGACGCCGACGGGGCGGAGGGGACCGAGGGCGCCGAAGCGGCTCCCGCCCCGCCCGCCCCAGCCTCCCTGGCATCCCTGTCCCCCCTGCTCCCCGGCCGTACCGGCAGGCCCGGGGCCCGGGGCAGCGCCGTCCTGGTCACCGGCCGTGGGCGACCGCCGCTGCCCCCGTTCGCCGAAGCCGTCGAACTGGCCGCGCTGACGCCCGCCGAGGCGCGGGAGCTGTTCACCGACCCCGGCCCCCCGGCGCTCCGCTGGCTCGACGCGCGGCTCTCCCCGCCGGCCCGCCGGGCGTTCCGCCTCCTCGCCGTGGCGGACAGCGGCGAGGACCCGTCCGCCGCCTTCTCGTCCGGCGCCGCGGCCGCACTGCTCGATGCCACGGACCGGCGGACCGGCGCCCTGCTGGACGAGCTGCGGTCCGCCGGCGCGCTCCAGGAGGCGGGCGCCGGCCGCTACCGCTATACGGGCCAACTGCGACGCCTCGCCCTCCGGTCCGCCGTTCAGGAGCTGTCGGCGGCGACCCGCGACGAGGCCCTGGCCCGGCTGCTGACCTGGTATCTCGCCCTGGGCCGGCAGGTCCACGCCCTCCGTTGTCCGGGCGACCGACTGCCGAACGACCTCGTCCGCGTCCCCTCCGGCGGCCCCGCCCCCGCCGGGAAGGACCGGGCCCGGGCCCTGGCCGTCTGGGCCGGGGAGACCTCCGCCCTGCTCGCGCTCGTGCGCCGGGCCGCGATCCGTACGCCGGGGATCGTCCGCCAGGCCGCCGATCTCCTGCTGCTCTCCCAGGTGGCCGCGGATTCCGGCGCGCTCTCCGCCGCCTACGAGCCGGCCGCCCGTACGGTGGCGGCGCGGGCGGCCCGGGACGGTGACGCACGGGCGGAAGGCCGGGCCCGGCTGGCGCTCGCCGAGGCGTACCTCGCGCTGGGCAGGTGCGCCGCGGCCGAGCCGGAGGCACAGCGCGCCGAGCAGCTGGCCGACCACGCGGGCGACGCCCTGACCCGGTGCCGCGCCCCGTATGCGCGCGGGCTCATCGCTCTCCACCAAAGACGGCACGACCTCGCGGAGCGGCATCTCACCACGGCCTGGGAGCGGTACCGCCGCCGCAACGACCAGCTGGGCGAGGCCGATGCGCTCGCCGCGCTGGCCCGGCTCTGGGCGGCGACCGGCAACAGCGACGAAGCCGTGCTGTTCGCCGAGCGGAGCGTGGGCGTCCACCGCCGCCTCGCCGAGGGCTCCGTACGCCTCGCACACGGCCGCTACGCACTCGCCGAAGCGCTGTCGGCGGCCGGCCGGCACGCCGACGCGCTCCGTGAACTCTTCCAGGCGCTGCCCCTCTTCGAGGAGGACCGGCAGCGGCTGTGGGCGGGGCGTACCCGCTGCCGGACGGCCGAGGCGATGGTCGCCCTGATCCGGCCCGGCGAAGCCGTCACCGCGGCCGAGGACGCGGCGCGACGGCTACTGGTGCCGGGCGGCGAGCGGTGGCGGGCCGACGCGCTGACCGCCCTGGGGCACGCCGAGACCGCCCTGGGCCGCAGCCAGAGCACCCAGGCGCACTGGCGCGAAGCCCTCGCCGTCCACGAGGCGTTCGGCACCCCGGAAGCGGACACCCTCCGCGCGCTCCTACGGGACAGGACGGAAGCCCCGCCGCCCGGACCCCGCCGCCCCGGCCTGTCCCGCACCGCTGACGTCGCCCGCACCGGCACCACCCTGCGCGACCTGACGGCGGCCGTCCGCACCCTGACCGACCAACTACGCCTCCACACCCCCGACGAGGCCTCCACCCTCCCCGCCCTCGACGCCCTCCACACCGAACTCACCACCACCCTCACCGACTTCACCCACACCCCCCGCCCCCCACGCACTGACCTCCACCGCCTCCGCACCACCCTGGAATCCCTGACCGCCCCCGAGTCCCTGCCGAACCCGCCGTCCGCCGTGATCGCGGCGGTCACGGAGGTCCGCGAACTCGGAAGGCTTCTCGCGCCTTAGGGGGAGGCGCCACGCCCAAGTCGACTGTCCTGCGCTGCGGTTGAGCGGACATCCGTATCGGCAATCCGCAAACAGTTCTTTGCGAAGAAGTCTTCGCAAAGAACTGTTTGCGGTCTAGGCTGCCCGGTATGACCGACCCCCATGAGAAGCCCCATGCTCCGGACCCCGGGACGCACACGGCCGTCCTTGACGCGAAGGGGCTGCGTGCCCTGGCGCACCCGCTCCGGCTGCAGTTGGTCGGGCTGCTGCGGAAGCACGGCCCGTCAACGGCCACCCGGCTCGCCGAGCGGCTGGGCGTCAACTCCGGCAGTGCCAGCTACCACCTGCGCCAGCTGGGCGCGGCGGGGTTCGTCGAGGAGGACGCCGAGCGCGGGAACGCGCGGGAGCGCTGGTGGCGTTCGGTGCACCAGGTCACCTGGTTCGACGACCCCGAGCTGGCCGAGCGGGAGCCCGACGCCGCCCTGGCCTATCTGCAGTCCGTCGCGGCCACCTACACCCTGCGCACCCAGCGCACGCTCAACGAGCTCCAGACGATGCCCCGCGCCTGGCGGGAGACCTTCGACATGAGCGACTGGCCGCTGCGGCTGACGCCCACGGAAGCGGCGGCGCTGCACGGCGAACTGCGGGACGTCATCTCCCGCTACCGCCGGGACACGCCGGAGGGGGTGGCCGAGGCGCCCGAGGGTGCCGAGCGGGTCTCCGTGATCACCCACTTGCTGCCCGAACCGGGGGAGCCCGCTGCGCCGTCCGGCCGTTCCGGAGCCGGGGGAACGGCCGGAGCGGAATCCCCGTGACGGGCGAAGTGGCGGGCGGCGACGGCATATCCGGCCGGCGGTCCTTACGGCCGCTGGGCGGACTGCTCGCGGCGATGGCGGTCTCGCTGACCGGCACCCGCGTCTCGGCCATCGCGCTGCCCTGGTTCGTACTGGTCACCACCCACAGCGCCACCTGGACCGGACTGGTGGGCTTCTGCGAGATGGCGCCGTACGTCGTGGTCAAGGCGCTCACCGGGCCGCTCGTGGACCGGGCCGGCCCCCGGGTCGTCTCCTGGTCCACCGACCTGGTCAGCGCGGCCGCCGCCGGTGCCGTTCCCCTGCTCCACGCCCTGGACCTGCTGTCGCTGCCGCTGCTGCTGCCCCTGGTCGCGCTGATCGGCGCGGCGCGCGGCCCCGGTGACCTGGCCAAGGAGGTCATGGTCCCGGAGGCGGCCGAACGCGGCCGGCTGCCCCTGGAGCGGGCCACCGGCCTGTCCGGGGTGACCGAACGGCTCGCCGCCACGGTGGGCCCCGCGGCCGGCGGGACCCTGGTGGCGCTGCTGGGCCCCCTGACGGGGCTCGTCGTCAACGCGGCCTGCTTCGCGCTCGGTTCGGTGATCGTCGCCCTGACGCTGCCCCGCGGTATGGGGCGCGTCGTCGAGGAAGTGCCGTTGTCTGAGGGCGAGTTGGCCCAAGGCTACTGGCGGCGGTTCGGTGCGGGCTGCCGGTTCCTGCGCGGTGAGCCGCTGCTGCTCACCGTGCTCGTCATGGTCGGGATCACCAACCTGCTGGACGCGGCGTTCACCACGGTGCTGGTGCCCGTGTGGGCCGAACGGTCCGGCAACGGGCCGGCGGTGATCGGCCTGAACAGCGGCGTGGGGGGAGCGGCCGCGGTCGCCGGGAGCCTGGTCGCCGCGGCGCTGGCGCACCGGATGCGGCGCCGGATGGCGTTCTTCGGCGGGTTCCTGCTCGCCGGGGCGCCGAGGTTTCTGATCCTCGCCTCCGGCGCGCCGATGTGGGCGGTGCTCGTCGTGTTCGCCGCGAGCGGGTTCGGGTCCGGCTTCGTCAACCCGGTCCTCGGGGCGCTCTCCTTCGAGCGGGTGCCGCGCCGGCTGCTGGGGCGGGTCAACGCGCTGGGCGACGCGCTGGCCTGGTCCGGTATCCCGCTCGGCGGGCTGGTCGCCGGAGCGGCGGTGACCGCCTGGGGGCTTGTGCCGGTGCTGGCGCTCGGCGGGGCGGCGTACTTCCTCACGACGAGTCTGGCCGGGCTGCGGCCGGAGTGGCGGGAGATGGACCGCCGGCGCGGCCGGGGCCTCCGGGAGAGGCGCCCCGGTACGGATGACCGGGCGGCCGGCCGCGACCTCGCCCGGTGACCACTACGGTGAGAAGGCCCGGGCTTCACCCCTCACCCCTCGCCCCTCGCGAACTCCCCCAGCAGTGAGGCGAGTTCGGCCGGTGCGTCCTCCTGGACCAGGTGGCCCGCGCCCTCGATGAGGCGGAGGCGGGAGCCCGGGATGCGGGCGGCCAGTTCGTGGCCCTTGGCGGAGGGAATCCAGGTGTCCTGGGCGCCCCAGCAGATCAGGGTGGGCAGGGTGAGTTCCCCGTAGCGGTCCTGGATCTCGTCCGTGAAGCGCTGGTCGTTCTGCGCGATCTGGCGGTAGAAGGCCGGGCGGCCCGCGTCCGTGCACCAGGGCTCGACCAGCCGGTCGAGGACCGCCGGGTGCAGGCCGTAGTGGCTCGCGGAGGACACGTACTCCCGTACCAGCGCGCGGTGGAGGTCCGGCGGCAGCTGTGCGAACACGTCGGGGTGGGCGCCCAGCAGCCGGTACGTGGGCGACCCCCAGGGGGCGAGCGCCACCGGGTCGACGAGGGCCAGCCGGGCGTAGCGGGCGCCGTGCAGGAGGTGTGCGCGCAGGGCGACACAGCCGCCGAAGTCGTGCGCGACCACGGCCGGCGGGGTCGGTGCCGTGGCCAGGCCCCAGTGCGTGAGCAGCTCCGCGAAGACGCCGGCCTGGGCGCCGAGCGAGACGTCCTGGCCCGCCCGCTGCTCGGACGCGCCGTAGCCCGGCATGTCCCAGACGAACACCCGGTGCCGGGCGGCGAGGGAGCGGGCGACGCCCCGCCAGACGTACGAGGAGAAGGGCGTCCCGTGCAGCAGGACCACCGCCGGCGCGTCCGGCTGCCCTTCCCCGAGCTCGGTCCACCGCACCGCGTCGCCCGACGCGCCGCGGAACGGCCGGTCCAGCAGCCACTGTGTCATGACCGTCAGGCTAATGACTCCTTACCGGGGTGTCGAGGGGGGTGAGGGGTGTCGAGAAGTGGGGCGAGGCGTTCGCGTGGCCGTGGGGTGGGCGGCGGTCCGGGGCGGGCTTGGGGGCGGGCCCGCGGCGCTCCCGGCGTCGCGGGGCGCGGCGCTCCCGCGCGCTGTGGATGCGCCCCCGGAGCCCGCCGCGTCAGCTCGTAGAATCGTGCGCACCATGGTTTACCTCGACCACGCCGCCACCACCCCGATGCTTCCGGAGGCGGTGCAGGCGATGACCGCCCAGCTGACCGTCACCGGCAACGCGTCCTCGCTGCACGCCGCCGGCCGGCGGGCCCGGCGTACCGTCGAGGAGGCGCGCGAGTCCCTCGCCGCCTCACTGGGCGCCCGCCCGAGCGAGATCGTCTTCACCGCGGGCGGCACCGAGGCCGACAACCTCGCGGTCAAGGGCCTCTACTGGGCGCGCCGGGCCGCCGACCCGGCCCGTACCCGCGTCCTCGCCAGCCCCGTCGAGCACCACGCGGTCCTCGACGCGGTGGAGTGGCTCGCCGAGCACGAGGGCGCCCGGGTCGAGTGGCTGCCGGTCGACAGCTACGGCCGGGTGTCCGCCGAGGCGCTGCGCACGGCCCTCGCCCGCAACCCCGCCGATGTCGCGCTCGCCACGGTCATGTGGGCCAACAACGAGATCGGCACCATCCAGCCGGTGCGGGAACTGGCCGACGCCGCCGCGGAGTTCGACGTTCCGCTGCACGCCGACGCGGTGCAGGCCTTCGGCCAGCTGGAGGTCGACTTCGGCGCCTCCGGGCTCGCCGCGATGACGGTCTCCAGCCACAAGATCGGCGGCCCGTACGGCATCGGCGCGCTGCTGCTGGGCCGCGAGTACGCCCCGGTGCCGGTGCTGCACGGCGGCGGCCAGGAACGGCACGTCCGCTCCGGCACCCTCGACACCCCGGCCGTCGCCGCCTTCGCCGCCGCCGGCCGCCATGCCGTCGCACACCGCGCGGACTTCGCCCGCGACATCGGCGCGCTCCGCGACGACCTGGTCAAGGCCGTCCGCGCCGCCGCCCCGGACGCCGTCCTCGGCGGCGACCCGGACCCCGCGGGCCGGCTCCCCGCCAACGCCCACTTCTCCTTCCCCGGCTGCGAGGGCGACTCCCTCCTGCTCCTCCTGGACGCCCAGGGCATCGCCTGCTCCACGGGCTCCGCCTGCACCGCCGGCGTCGCCCAGCCCAGCCATGTCCTGCTGGCCACCGGCATGTCCCCGGAGCTCGCCCGGGGCACCCTGAGGTTCTCCCTGGGGCACACCTCCACCGCGGAGGACGTGGCGGCCCTGGCCGAGGCCATCGGCCCGGTCGTCGGGCGGGCACGGAGCGCGGGCCTGAGCTAGGGCCTGCGCCAGGGCTTGAACCAGGGTCTGAGCCAGGGCCTGTCCGGCGGATCAGGCCTGAGGCCTCCGGCGGCAGAACTCATGACTTCGGAGGCGCTGACCGGCCCTTCCCCGCCCGTACGGGCTTGCGCAGTTCGGCCCGTACGAGGCGCAGATAGCGGTCCCAGTCCCAGTGCGGCCCCGGGTCGGTGTGGTCCGTCCCCGGCACCTCCACATGCCCCACGATGTGCTCCCGGTCGGCCGGGAAGCCGTACCGCCGGCAGATCCCGGCCGTCAGCCGCGCCGAGGACGCGTACATGGCAGCCGTGAACGACGCCGGCCGGTCCACGAAGCCCTCGTGCTCGATGCCCACGCTCCGCTCGTTGTAGCCGCGGTTGCCCGCGTGGAAGGCCACGTCCAGCTCGCGGATCAGCTGGGCGATATGCCCGTCCTTACGGACGACGTAGTGCGCGCCGGCCTCGTGCAGCGGGTCCTGGAAGACGTCCAGCGCGGTCGCGTAGCTGCCCTGGACGACATGGATGACCACCCGGTCGATCACGTAGTCCGCCGGCCGGTCCGCCCACCGGAAGTTCGCCGGGGACGCCGCGACCCACTGCGCGCCCCGGTGGTCCACCGCACCGGGCGTGCGCGGCTTCTCGTTCCCCGGCAGCCGCCACCACCACTGGGCCAGCACATCGCGCCCGGCGAACGCCGCGGCCCCGGCGGCCACCGCCCCGCCGCCTCCGATCCACAACGCCCGGCGCCGTGTGATCCCGGGCGGGGCCTCCTGGCCGCCGCCGTTCTCCCCGTCCTTGTTCCCCATGCGCTGATCAACGCTTTCGGCCCTGTCCGTGGTTCCGTCTACCCTGGACTCGCTATGACTGATGACGCACCCCGCCGCCTCCGCGTGCTCGCCGCCATGTCCGGCGGCGTCGACTCCGCCGTTGCCGCCGCCCGTGCCGCCGAGGCCGGCCATGACGTGACGGGCGTGCATCTGGCGCTCTCCGAGAACCCGAAGTCGTTCCGCACCGGCGCCCGCGGCTGCTGCACCATCGAGGACTCCCACGACGCCCGCCGCGCCGCCGACGTCATCGGCATCCCCTTCTACGTCTGGGACCTCGCCGAACGCTTCCGTGAGGACGTCGTCGAGGACTTCTTCGCGGAGTACGAGGCCGGGCGCACCCCGAACCCCTGCCTGCGCTGCAACGAGAAGATCAAGTTCGCCGCGCTGCTGGACAAGGCCCTGGCCCTGGGCTTCGACGCGGTGTGCACGGGCCACTACGCCACGGTCGTGCTGCGCGAGGACGGCACCCGCGAGCTGCACCGCGCCTCCGACATGGCCAAGGACCAGTCGTACGTCCTCGGCGTCCTCGACGACCGCCAGCTCGCGCACGCCATGTTCCCGCTCGGCGACACCCTCACCACCAAGGCGGAGATCCGCGAAGAGGCCGCCCGCCGCGGCCTGTTCGTCGCCAAGAAGCCGGACAGCCACGACATCTGCTTCATCGCCGACGGAGACACCCAGGGCTTCCTGGCCAAGCGGCTCGGCACGGCCCCCGGCGACATCGTCGACGAGTCCGGCGCGGTCCTGGGCACCCACGAGGGCGCGTACGGCTTCACCATCGGCCAGCGCAAGGGCCTGCGCATCGGCCACCCGGCCGCCGACGGCAAGCCGCGCTACGTCCTCGACATCTCCCCGGTCGACAACACCGTCACGGTCGGCCCCGCCGACGCCCTAGACGTCACGGCCCTGACCGCGATCCGTCCCCGCTGGTGCGGCCGCCCCCCGACGGCCGGACCCGCGACCTACACGGCCCAGCTCCGCGCCCACGGCGGCGAGACCGAGGTCACCGCCGAGCTGACCGCCGACGCCGAACTCCGGGTCTCCTTCACCGAGCCGGTCCGCGGCGTGGCCCCCGGCCAGGCGGTCGTCCTCTACGACGGCACCCGCGTGGTCGGCTCGGCCACCATCGCCACCACGGAACGAGCGGCGCGCGCGGAGGCGTAGGGCGCCTCTTCCGGACCTCCGGGGGAGGGGAGCGCGGGGCCGGGGCGTGACACTCCGAGCGTCCCGTCGATCTGACAAATGTCATGGCGAGCCCGGGACACCTGGAACTGTTGCTTGGCCACGGCTGTGCACAAAGCTGAATGCCTCGCAGCAAACAGCAGTTCACAGCGAAGTGGGGGAGCACGCCGTGCGCCGGAACCAGTCCGTGGCCGAGCCCGTGTCCGAGGGGGAGCGCAGCAGTCCGCTGGCGAGCTTCGTGCCGCTGATCGTGGACGCGGGGATTCCGGTGGCCTCGTACTACCTCCTCCGCGACGGCTTCGGCCTCGGCACGGTGGCCGCGCTGGGCTGGAGCAGCGTGGTGCCGGCGCTGCGGACGGTGTGGAGCCTGGTCACCAGCCGCCGCGTCAACGGCCTCGCCCTGCTGATCCTGGTCGTCAACGCGGTGGGCCTGGCGCTGAGCACGGTGGCCGGCGACCCGCGGCTGATGCTGGCCAAGGACAGCGGGGTGAGCAGTGTGGTCGGGATCGTGGTCCTGCTCTCCGTGCGGGCGAGGCGGCCCCTGATGACCGCGGGGCTCAAGCCGTGGGTCACCAAGGGGAGCGCGGCCGGCGAGGCCGCCTGGGACCGGCTGCGGGCGGGCTCGGACCGGTTCCGGCGGGCCGAGCTGCGGTTCTCGGCGATCTGGGGGACGGCGCTGCTGGCCGAGTGCGTGCTCCGGGTCGTCGGCGCCTACACCGTGCCGGTGGACACCATGGTCTGGCTGGGCACCGTCCTGATGGCGGTGGCCGTCCTGGCGGCGATGGTCATCGCCGGGGGCAGCTGTGCCGACCCGATGCGGAGGATGGTCGAGGCCGAGGCTGAGGCCGCTGACGGGGTCGGGGCCGAGGCCGGGAGCGACGCCGGGACCGGGGCGGGTGGGGAGACCGGGCGCGCCGCCGCGGTGGCCGGGGCGGAGAGCTGAGGGCCGGGCCGGGGGCACGGTGGGGCGTTCGGGGCGCATGGGACGGGCCAAGACCGCTGGTCAACTGTGAGGTCCCGCACAGCCGGCGGGGCCGGAGACCGGGGCGCGGCGGCCGTCACCGGTGCGCTGACCTGCGGGCATGGGGTGGGCGAGGCCGCGCCGGAGGAGTCGGACGTTTGCGTACGGGGGCGACGTGTCGCATATCCCACAGTCGATCGGCGGGGTGCCGCCAAATAAGGTCGGTAAAGCGACGGGACGTCAGCGGCCACCCCGGCGAGAAATGGTGACGATAAGGACTCGCAAGGAGTTGTAGGCCTTGTGAGGACTCGTCAGGGTCCGGACCGCAGGCGGCCTTTCCGCGGCCACGAAAGGGAACGGAAGTCATGTCGACTGTTCAATCTCAGGTCAAGCCCGGCGTTCATTCCGCCGGGCCGGCATCCCTGTACGCCGAGCTGGTCCGGCGGAATCCCGGGGAGCCCGAGTTCCACCAGGCGGCACTTGAGGTGCTGGAGACGCTGGCCCCGGTGCTGGCGGCCCGCCCGGAGTTCGCCGAGGCCAAGATCCTGGAGCGGATCTGCGAGCCGGAACGGCAGATCATGTTCCGGGTCCCCTGGCAGGACGATTCCGGGGCGATTCACGTCAACCGCGGTTTCCGGGTGGAATTCAACAGTGCGCTCGGTCCGTACAAGGGCGGTCTGCGTTTCCACTCGTCCGTGAATCTGGGGATCGTCAAGTTCCTCGGCTTCGAACAAATCTTCAAGAATTCCCTTACCGGTCTCAGCATCGGTGGCGGTAAGGGCGGCAGCGATTTCGACCCGCACGGCAAGTCGGACGCCGAAGTCATGCGATTCTGCCAGTCGTTCATGACGGAGCTCCACCGTCATCTCGGCGAGCACACGGACGTACCGGCCGGCGATATCGGCGTCGGCGGCCGGGAGATCGGCTACCTCTTCGGCCAGTACCGGCGGATCACCAATCGCTGGGAGGCCGGTGTCCTCACCGGCAAGGGGCTGGCCTGGGGCGGCTCCAAGGCCCGTACGGAGGCCACCGGTTACGGCAACGTCCTCTTCACCGAGGAGATGCTCAAGCAGCGCGGCGAGGAGCTGGACGGGCAGCAGGTGGTGGTCTCCGGGTCCGGCAATGTCGCGATCTACACCATCGAGAAGGCGCAGGCGCTCGGCGCCAACGTGCTGACCTGCTCGGACTCCGGCGGCTATGTCGTCGACGAGAAGGGCATCGACCTGGCCCTGCTGCGGCAGATCAAGGAGGTCGAGCGCGGCCGGATCAGCGCGTACGCCGAGCGGCGCGGGGTGTCGGCCACCTATGTCCCCGGCGGGCGGGTGTGGGACGTCGCCTGCGACGTGGCACTGCCGTCGGCGACGCAGAACGAGCTGGACGTGGACGCCGCCCGCATTCTGGTCCGCAACGGCGTCAAGGCGGTCTCCGAGGGCGCCAACATGCCGACCACGCCGGAGGCGGTGACGCTCCTCAAGTCGGCCGGTGTGGCCTTCGGCCCCGGTAAGGCCGCCAACGCGGGCGGCGTGGCCACCAGCGCGCTGGAGATGCGGCAGAACTCCTCGCGTGAGTCCTGGGCCTTCGAACGCACGGAGGGCGAGCTGGCGGCCATCATGCGCGGCATCCACCACCGCTGCTACGAGACCGCGGAGCGCTTCGGACTGCCGGGCGACTACGTCGCCGGCGCCAACATCGCCGGCTTCGAGCGTGTCGCGGACGCGATGCTGGATCAGGGGTTGATCTGATCCGGGGGCGATCTGGCTCGGGGGCTGATCTGATCTACGGGCTGATCTGGCTCAGGGAGGATCTGGTCCAGGGCTGATCCGGCCCTGGGCTGATGTGCCTCGGGGCGGGGAGGGGGCGGCTTCGCGCTTGCCGGGGCGGGTGCGGCTCACCCGCCGTCGGGTACGGCTCCCCCCCCCACCCCCGAACCCACCCCCGCCCCCTCCCCCGAAGGGGGAGGAGGGGGAGGGGGCGGGGGAGAGCGCTGCGGCGCCTTTGCCCAGAGCTTCGGCCCGGCCCCGCCCCCGCCCCAGCCCCGCCCGCCCTATCCCAATCCGCCCAGCCCAGCCTGCCCTTTCCCGGTCCGCCCCGGCCCCCGCCCCGCCTGGCCCAGCCCGCCCCGCTTCGCCCCCGCCCCACCCCGCCCCCACCCGCTCGTAAAGTGACCGGCATGAATATCTGTGTCTTCTGCTCCGCCGCCGATCTCGACGACCGTTATGTCACTCCTGCCCGTGAGTTCGCCGAGCTGATCGGCCGGGGTGGGCATGCGCTGGTCTGGGGCGGCTCGGACACCGGTCTGATGAAGGTCATGGCCGACGGGGTGCAGGAGGCCGGCGGGAAGCTGATCGGCGTCTCCGTGGAGTTCCTGGCGCACAAGGTGCGCGAGGGCGCCGATGAGATGGTCGTCACCAAGGATCTCGCCGAGCGGAAGGCACAGATGCTGGTGCGCGCCGACGCGGTCGTCATCATGGTCGGCGGTACGGGCACCCTGGACGAGGCCACCGAGATCCTGGAGCTGCGCAAGCACGGGATGCACAGCAAGCCGGTGGTGCTGCTCAACACCGCTGGTTTCTATGACGGGTTGCACCAGCAGTTCGAGCGGATGGAGGCGGAGGGCTTTCTGCCGCTTCCGCTCACCGAGCTGGTCTTCTTCGCGGAGGACGGGGTCGGCGCGCTGGCCTATCTGGAGGAGAAGGCGGGCATCCGGTCCTGAGCCGCCGCCCCCGCGTATCCGGGCGTCCCGCTCGTTAGGATCGGTCCCATGGGTACGCATTTGATCACGGGCGCAGGGTCGGGCATCGGAGCGGCGGTCGCACGGCGGCTCGCGGACCGCGGGGAGGACCTGTGGCTGCTGGCGCGCAACGCGGTCCGGGCGAAGGAGCTGGCCGCGCAGTTCCCCGGCGCCCACACGCTCGTGGGTGATCTCGCCCATCCCGAGAAGCTGTCCTGGGCCTTCGGGCAGCAGCCGCTGCCGGACCGGATCGACTCCCTCGTGCACAGCGCGGGCGTGATCGAGCTGGGCGCGGTCGCCGATCTGCCGGCCAAGTCCTGGCAGCGGCAGCTCGCCGCCAACCTGGTCGCGCCCGCCGAGCTCACCCGGCTGCTGCTGCCGCTGGTGCGGGTCGCCGAGGGCCATGTCGTCTTCGTGAACTCCGGTGCCGGGCTGAGCGCACGGGCCCAGTGGGGCGCGTACGCGGCGACCAAGCACGGCCTGAAGGCACTGGCCGACGCGCTGCGGGCGGAGGAGCACGACAACGGCGTGCGGGTGACCTCGGTCTATCCGGGACGCACCGCCACCCCGATGCAGGAGAGCACCCACCAGCAGGAGGGCAGGGAGTACGACGCGTCCCGCTGGATCGACCCGGAGTCGGTCGCGACGGCCATCCTCACGGCCGTCGACCTGCCGCGGGACGCGGAGATCAACGATGTGTCGGTGCGCCCCGGACGCTGACGTTCCGGGCCGCCGTAGGGGTGGTTGTCCCCGCTCCCGTGAGCGCTCGGCTGCTTTCCGTCGTGGCGACGTACGCTTCATGAGTGACCATAGAAGCGAAGTCGACCGCGGCGGCGGGGTGCGGGTTCCGGGAGATCCGGGGGCTGGTGACGGAGCTGAGCCGTCAGCTCGATGCGCATCAGCGCAGCCGGATCGCCGAGCTCGATCTGACGCCGACGCAGGCCAAGGCGCTGGAGGAGCTCGGCGAGCCGAAGACGGCGCGGGAGCTGGCCGCGGTGCTGTGCTGTGAGCCGCCGAATGTCACCTATGTCATCTCCAAGCTGGAGAAGCAGGGCATGGTCGTGCGCCGGCCGCACCCTCTGGACGGGCGGGCCAAGCAGCTCGTACTCACCGAGGAGGGGCGGGAGTTGCGGCTCGATCTGCTGCGGCGGATGGGCACCGCCTCACCGCTCGACCATCTTTCGCACGACGAGCGGGCCGCGCTCCGCGCTGACCTGCTGAAGGCGCTGGGGCGGGGCGACTGACCGCTCACGGGAGAGACACCCCGCCGGGGCCCCGGGACGCACACCGCATCCCGGGGTCCCGGCCGTTTTCGTATGCGTTCAGTAAAGTTATAGCTGTAATCATTGCTGCGCGCGATAGCTACAGCTTTAAGTAAATCCATGATCACTGAGAAGAGTGCGTCGCGTACGCCGGTGCGCGAGTCCGGGACCGACGGGGCAGGCAGGGCAGGCGTCCAACTCCTCGTCCTGGCCCTCGGGTTCGTGATGGCGAGCCTGGACACCGGCATCATGAACGTCGCCGCGAGCGACCTGCGGGACCGGCTCGGACTGACGATGTCCGGCCTCACCTGGGTCGTCGAGGGGTATGTCCTCGCCTTCGCCGCGCTGCTGCTGCTCGCCGGCTCGCTGGCGCAGCGGTTCGGGGCCCGCCGGATCTATCTCGTCGGGATCGCCGTGTTCACCGCCGCGTCCCTCCTGGGAGCCGTCGCGCCGAACGGCGGCGTCCTCGTGGCGGCCCGCTTCGTCCAGGGGGCGGGCGCGGCGCTCTTCATGCCCAGTTCGCTGTCGCTGCTGATGAACGCCTTCCCCGAACCGGCGCGCCGGGCGAAGATCCTCGGCATCTGGTCGGCGGTCGTCTCCACCTCCGTAGGGCTGGCACCGACCATCGGCGGCCTCCTGGTCGGCACGCTCGGCTGGCGCAGCATCTTCCTCGTCAACCTCCCCCTCGGCCTTGCCGGGTTGCTGCTGACCCGGCGGGTCATCGCACGGGTCCCGGCCCGCGGTGCGGCGCTCGGCGGCGCCGGCCACGTCCTGGGCCTGCTGGCTCTCGGGGCACTGGGTTACGCGCTCATCGAGGGGCCCGGCAGGGGCTGGTCCGCGCCGCCCGTCCTGGGGGCGTCGGCGGTCGCGGTGGTCGCGCTGGCCGGGTTCCTCGTCCGGGAGCGGGCCGCCCGTACCCCGGTCCTCCCGGGCGCGCTCTTCGGGGACCGCGCTTTCGCCGCCGCCAACGTGGTCGGCTTCCTCTTCAACTTCGCCTTCTACGGGGCGCTGTTCGTCCTCGGGCTCTTCCTCCAGTCCGCGCGCGGGGCGGGTCCGGTGACCGCGGGGCTCCAGATGCTGCCGGCCGTTCTGGTCATCCCGTTCGGCAACATGCTCTACGCCCGGTTCGGGCCGCGGGTCGGCGACCGGACCGCGCTCACGGCCTCTCTGGCGCTCTCCGCCGCGGGCTACGCCGCGCTGTTCCTGACGCTCGCCCCCGGGCTGCCGTACGGGGTGCTCGCGCTGGTGCTGGCGGTCGCCCACATCGGCGGCGGGGCCAGCTCCCCGGCGATGACCGGCGTCCTGATGGCGGCCGCGGGCCGGGAGCACGCCGACATCGGCAGCGCGACCCTCAACGCCAACCGCCAGATCGGCTCCCTGGTGGGCATCGCCGGCATGGGCGCGGTCCTGACGGGCGCGGGCGGCGGCCACCAGGGCGCGGCCTGGGCCTTCGCCCTGGCGGCGGGCGCGCTGGCCCTCGCGGCGGTGGCCGGCCGGGTGGGCCTACGCACCCGGGGGTGAGGGGTGTCCACGGCCGGCGTGCGGGACGTACCCGGGCGGAAGGGGCGGGGCGTACGCACCGGAGCGTGACCGCCGTACGCATCCCGGCGGGCGGACCACGGCGCCACGGACCGTCCCGCGCCCGCCCACCTGCCGCACCCCGCCCCGGGCACCGGCGCATACCCTTCCTGGGTGAGCGAGAACAGCACGCAGAAGTGGACCGCGGGCGCCGCGACCGGGATCGGATCGATGCCGGGCGGTGACGCGCGGGAGGCGGCCAAAACTGTCACCGGATCGCTGGAGGCCTTCCCGTATCTGCCGGAACTGCCGGCCCGGGGCCCCGGGGCCGACATGATCGGCCGGACCCTCGGGATGCTGGTCGAGGTCTACGGCCATGTGGAGCCCAGCGGCTGGCGGATCAGCGACCGGCCGGGCCGGGACACCCGGCGGGCCCACTCCTGGCTGGGGGAGGACCTCGATGCCCTGGAGGAGTTCACCCAGGGGTACGAGGGCGCGTTGAAGGTCTCCGCGGTCGGCCCGTGGACCCTGGCCACCGCCCTGGAGCTGCGCAACGGCGAGGCGGCCCTCTCGGACGCCGGTGCCTGCCGGGACCTCGCGGCGTCGCTGATGGAGGGGCTGCGCGGCCATCTCGCGGACGTACGGCGGCGGGTCCCGGGCGCCCGGGTCGTGCTGCAGCTCGACGAACCGTCGTTGACGGCGGTGCTCCAGGGGCGGGTGAAGTCGGCGAGCGGCTACCGCACCCACCGCGCGGTGGACCGGGCGGTCGTGGAGGGAACGCTGCGCGACCTCGTCGGGGTGGCGGAGGGCGGTCCCGTGGTCGTCCACTCGTGCGCGCCCGAGGTGCCCTTCGGGCTGCTGCGGCGGGCCGGTGCCACGGGTGTCTCGTTCGATTTCTCCCTGCTCACCGAGCGTGAGGAGGAGGCAGTCGGGGAGGCCGTCGAGGGCGGTACCACGCTGTTCGCGGGCGTGGTGCCGGGCGTGGACGGCCGATTGTCAGACCCTGCCGGTAGCGTCATGGGTGTCAGGACGCTGTGGCGCAGGCTGGGGCTGGCGCCGGGGACTCTCAGCGAGTCCGTGGTCATCACTCCGTCGTGCGGACTGGCGGGTGCTTCGCCCGCTTATGCCCGCTCTGCTCTCGCCCACTGCGTCCGGGCGGCGAGATCACTCGCAGACAACCCTGAGTGACCGCACTCAAGGACCACGGGAGGACAAGACGGTGGCTGGCGAACAGCACGCAGCGGAATCCAAGGTGCCCGCCGCGGCGCGGGAGGAGCACGCGCAGCTCGCTGAGCAGATCGAGGAGCACCGCTTCCGGTATTACGTGAAGGACGCCCCGGTCGTCAGCGACGCGGAGTTCGACAGGCTGCTGCGCTCCCTGGAGGCCCTGGAGAACGAGCACCCCGAGCTGCGCACCCCCGACTCCCCGACCCAGAAGGTCGCCGGGGCCTACGCCACGGAGTTCACCGAGGTCGCGCACCGCGAACGGATGCTCTCGCTCGACAACGCCTTCGACAACGAGGAGTTGGCGGGCTGGGCCGAGCGGATCGCCGGTGAGCTGGGCGGTGACCCCAAGAGCGCCGGCTACCACTTCCTGTGCGAGCTGAAGGTCGACGGCCTCGCCGTCAACCTCACCTACGAGCAGGGCCGGCTGACCCGGGCCGCCACCCGCGGCGACGGCCGTACGGGCGAGGACATCACCCCCAACGTCCGGACGATCGCCGAGATCCCGCACCGCCTGAAGGGCGACACGATCCCGGATCTGGTCGAGGTGCGCGGGGAGGTCTTCTTCCCGATGGAGAAGTTCCTCGCGCTCAACGAGCGGCTGGTGGCCGACGGCAAACCGCCGTTCGCCAACCCCCGTAACGCCGCGGCCGGTTCGCTGCGCCAGAAGGACCCCAAGATCACCGCGAGCCGCCCGCTGCACATGGTCGTCCATGGCATCGGCGCCCGCGACGGCCTGGAGATCGACCGGCTGTCGGAGGCCTACGACCTGCTCAAGGAGTGGGGCCTGCCGACGGCCACGCACAACCGGGTTGTCGACTCCCTGGAGGCCGTACGGGAGTTCATCGGCCACTACGGCGACGCCGACACCCGCCGCACCGCCGTCGAGCACGAGATCGACGGCGTGGTCGTCAAGCTGGACGAGATCCGGCTCCAGGGGCGGCTGGGCTCGACCTCGCGCGCGCCGCGCTGGGCGATCGCCTGGAAGTACCCGCCCGAGGAGGTCAACACCAAGCTGGTCGACATCCGCGTCGGCGTCGGCCGTACGGGCCGGGTCACGCCGTACGCCGTGGTCGAGCCGGTGACGGTGGCGGGCTCCGAGGTGGAGTTCGCGACCCTGCACAACCAGGACGTGGTCAAGGCCAAGGGCGTGTTCATCGGCGACACCGTCGTGATCCGCAAGGCCGGCGACGTCATCCCGGAGATCCTCGGCCCGGTCGTCGACCTGCGCAACGGCAGCGAGCGGGAGTTCGTGATGCCGGCCGAGTGCCCCGAGTGCGGGACGGCGCTGCAGCCCGCCAAGGAGGGCGATATCGACCTGCGCTGCCCCAACGCCCGCGCCTGCCCCGCCCAGATCCGTGAGCGGCTGTTCTACCTGGCCGGCCGCAAGTGTCTGGACATCGAGAACTTCGGCTATGTCGCGGCGACGGCACTCAGCCAGCCGCTGGAGCCCGCCGAGCCGCCGCTGAAGGATGAAGGGGACCTTTTCGGCCTTTCCATCGAGCAGCTGCTGCCGATCAAGTCGCATGTCCTCGACCCGGATTCCGGTCTGCCCAAGCGCGACCCGAAGACGGGCGAGGAGAAGGTCGTCACCTTCTTCGCCAACCAGAAGGGCGAGCCGAAGAAGAACGCCCTGGCCATGCTGGAACACATCGAGGCGGCCAAGCAGCGCCCGCTGGCCAGGATCATCACCGGTCTGTCGATCCGCCATGTGGGCCCGGTGGCGGCCGAGGCGCTGGCGCGCGAGTTCCGCTCCCTCGACCGCATCCGGGACGCCGAGGAGGCCGAGCTGGCCGCCGTGGACGGCGTCGGGCCCACCATCGCGGCCTCGCTGAAGCAGTGGTTCGCCGTGGACTGGCACCGGCAGATCATCGAGTCCTGGCGGGCCGCGGGCGTCCGAATGGAGGCGGAGCACACGGGTGACGAGGGCCCACGTCCGCTGGAAGGCGTCACCGTCGTCGTAACGGGCACACTTCAGTCACACACCAGAGATGGCGCGAAAGAGGCCCTCCAGAACCTCGGAGCGAAGGTGACCGGTTCCGTTTCGAAGAAGACCGGATTCGTAGTGGTGGGCGACAACCCTGGTTCGAAGTACGACAAGGCCATGCAGTTGAAGGTCCCCGTGTTGGACGATGATGGCTTCGCGGTGCTGCTGGAGCAGGGTCCTGACGCAGCGCGAGCGGTAGCTGTCACTCCACCTGAGGAGGAGTGAGGTGTCACCTCATCGGCGCATACCAGATTGATCCGCGACGCCGGGTCGCATTCGGGCAACCGTCGTCGATCGCTGCCCGTCGCGGCCTTCCGCGGCCTACTGTTGAGGAGTGCGCCTGCCGTGGCGCGGGCACAGCCGGCTGTGAGAGGGATCGGAATGAAACCGACCGACAGCGCCGCTCCGGCGTCGCGGCTCCGGCGGCTCGTCGTGCCCGCGCTGCCCGCGACCATCGTCACCGTGGCGGGCCTCGCGCTCGCCACGGGCGTCATCGTGACCCTGGGCGAAGGTGAGGCACTCTTCCCCGGCGCCACCGTGGGCTGGTCGCTGGCGATCCTCACCGGCATCATCGTCGGCCACCTGGTCGCCCTCGGCCGGGACCGCTGGTGGGGCGGCACGGGCTCCGGCGCCGCCCTCGCCCTCGCCGTCCTGCTGCTCTACGGCTGGGTGCCCGCCGTCCTCGTCAGCCTCTCCGTGGTCGTCCTGGTCGGTGCCGCCCGGCGGCACCGCTGGCGACAGGCCGTGGTGCACGGTGCCGTGGACATCCTCGGCCTCGGCACCGCGGCGCTCGGCCTCGCCGCGTTCGGTGTGGCCTCCAGCGTCCGCCACCCCTGGGGCCCGCCGTCCTGGAACCTCGCGGTCCTCCCCGAAGTCGTCGTCACCGCCGCCGGCTACCTCTTCGTCAGCCGCGGCCTGCTCTGGCTCAGCCTCACCCCGCGCACCGGCCAGCTGCCGGCCATCCCTCGAACGGCCGTGCTGCGTCAGGCCCTCGTCGGCATCGCGCTGCTCGGCATCTCCCCGCTGATCGCCGTCTGCGCCGTCCACGCCCCCCTGCTGCTGCCGCTGTTCGCGGTCCCGCTGATCGCGCTGGACTCCACCCTCTGGATCGCCCGCGTCCGCGCCGAGGAGCAACTGCGCGACCCGCTCACCGGCCTGCCCAACCGCCAGTGGCTGCTGGAGCGCACCTGGACCGCCCTGGACGACGCCGAACGCGTCGGCGCCCGCTCGGCGCTGGTCCTCATCGACCTGGACCGCTTCCGTTCCGTCAACGACACCCTCGGCCACCTCGCCGGCGACCGCCTGCTGCTCCAGATCGCCGAACGCCTGCGGCACGCCCTCCCGCGGGGCGCCGAGGCGGCCCGGCTCGGCGGCGACGAGTTCGCCGTCCTGCTGCCCACCACCGACTCCCTCACCAGCTCCCAGCGGGCGGCCCGCAACCTCGTCGCCGCCCTCGGCTCCCCGCTGGACCTCGACGGACTCACCCTCGTGCTCGAAGCCAGCGCGGGGGTCGCCGTCTTCCCCGATCACGCCCTCGACGCCGAGGGGCTGCTGCGCCGCGCCGATGTGGCGATGTACCAGGCCAAGCGCGACCGCAGCGGTGTCGAGCTCTACGAGGCCAAGCGGGACGGCAACACCCCCGACCGGCTGGGCCTGTTGGGCGATCTGCGCCGCGCCCTGGACGCCGGCGACGTCGAGCTGCACTACCAGCCCAAGGTCGGCTTCGACGGGCATGTGGCCGGACTGGAGGCGCTGGTCCGCTGGGTGCACCCGGACCGCGGCCGGGTGCCACCGGACGAGTTCATCGCCATCGCCGAGTCCTCCGGGCTGATGCCCCGGCTGACGGAGTACGTCCTGGAGACCGCGCTCGCCCAGGTGGCGCGCTGGCGCGCGATGGGCCTGGAGGTGCCGGTCGCGGTCAACGTCTCCCCGCGCGACGTGCACTCCCCGGGCTTCGCCGGAGCGGTCGCCGCGCGGCTCGCCCGGCACCGCGTCCCACCCGGCGCCCTCCAACTGGAGATAACCGAGCACGTCCTCCTGGAGGACCCGCAGCGGGCCGCCGACACCCTCGCCGGGCTCACCGCGCACGGCGTCAAGATGTCCCTCGACGACTTCGGTACCGGCTACTCCTCGCTCGTCCACCTGAGGCGGCTCCCGGTCAGCGAGCTCAAGATCGACCGCTCGTTCGTGGCCCGGCTGGCCGTCGACACCGAGGACGCGGAGATCGTCCGCTGCACCCTCGACCTCGCCCATTCCCTCGGCCTCCTGGTCGTCGCGGAGGGTGTCGAGGACGACGAGACCTGGGAGCGGCTGCGCGATCTCGGCTGCGACGCCGTCCAGGGCTGGCTGGTGGCCGCGGCGATGCCACCGGACGAGACCACCGCCTGGCTGAGAGCCCGCGGCGAGCGCGGCTGGCAGCGCGCCTCGGAGACGGCCGCCCTCGCGGCGGAGAAGGGCGCCGAGCGCCCTTCCGGACAGGTCCTGAACTGACCCGGCCACCGGCCGTCCCATGTCCCCGCTCCGAAGCAACCGCGCAGCAGCCTCCGGCCCCGGCCCGTCCCGAGGAGGACGACCACGGGCCGTCGGGGGAGACGGCTGCGGCCGACGCGTCCGCTGAGGCGACCGATGAGGCCGGCGCGGCCGAGGCGTCCGATGCGGTCGGCACATCTGACGCGGCCGGCACGATGGATACGGCCGATGAATCCGGTGCGTTCGAGGTGCCGGACGAGCCTGCGCCGTCCAATGAGCCTGTGCTGTCCAACGAGCCCGCGTCGCTCACCGAGCCGGCGTCGCCCGTCGGGCCTGCCCGGCCCGACGAGTCCGACGCGTCGGACGACTCCGGAGCGTCTGACTGCTCCGGCGCTTCCGACCCGCCCGCCGCGCCCGGTGGCTCCGACGTGAACGGCGCACCCGGCGCTCCCGCACAGTCCGCCCCGCCCGACGCCCCCGCCCCCAGGGCCCACGGCGGACGCGACCCCGGCGGCGAAGCAGCCCGATGAGCCGGCCGGTCCGGGGCCCGGCGGACGTGCCCCGGGCCCGCCGGTGGAGCGTGAAAACGGTGCGTGTCCGGCGTTCGCGGCGGCGCCCGGCGAAACGGTTTCGCGGCAGCTCTTCCGTACGCCATAGGATTGGGCCGGAAAAGTTCACAGGAGTATTCGCCGAGAAGACTCCGCCTGGACATTCCGCCCGGAACACTCCGCCAAGAACACCAGAGGATCGCTGCATGCCTGGCATCACGCGCGAGGAGGTCGCTCACCTCGCCCGGCTGGCACGTCTGGAGCTGAAGGCCGAAGAGCTCGACCACTTCGCCGGACAGCTCGACGACATCATCGGCGCGGTCGCCCGCGTCTCCGAGGTCGCCGATCAAGACGTCCCGCCGACCTCCCACCCGCTGCCGCTGACCAATGTCATGCGGCCGGACGAGGTCCGTCCGTCGCTGACTCCCGAGCAGGCGCTCTCCGGCGCCCCGGCCCAGGAGCAGCAGCGTTTCAAGGTGCCGCAGATCCTGGGGGAGGAGTGACCGACATGGCAGACCTGATCAAGCTCACCGCCGCCGAGATCGCGGCCAAGATCGCCTCCGGCGAGCTCACCGCCGTCGAGGTGACCGAGGCCCACCTGGCCCGCATCGAGGCCGTCGACGAGAAGGTGCACGCCTTCCTGCACGTCGACCGCGAGGGCGCGCTCGCCCAGGCCCGCGCCGTCGACGAGAAGAAGGCCCGCGGCGAGAAGCTCGGGCCGCTGGCCGGCGTCCCGCTCGCGCTCAAGGACATCTTCACGACGGAGGGCATTCCCACCACCGTCGGCTCGAAGATCCTCGAAGGCTGGCTGCCGCCGTACGACGCGACGCTGACCAAGAAGCTCAAGGCCGCCGACGTCGTCATCCTCGGCAAGACCAACATGGACGAGTTCGCCATGGGGTCGTCGACGGAGAACAGCGCCTACGGGCCGACCGGCAACCCCTGGGACCTCACCAAGATCCCCGGCGGCTCCGGCGGCGGCTCCAGCGCCGCCCTCGCCTCCTACGAGGCCCCGCTCGCCATCGGCACGGACACCGGCGGCTCCATCCGCCAGCCCGCGTCCGTCACCGGCACGGTCGGCGTCAAGCCCACCTACGGCGGCGTCTCCCGCTACGGCATGGTGGCGTTCTCCAGCTCCCTCGACCAGGGCGGGCCCTGCGCCCGTACGGTGCTGGACGCGGCGCTGCTCCACGAGGTCATCGCCGGGCACGACCCGCTGGACTCCACCTCCATCGACGCGCCGGTCCCGCCGGTCGTCGAGGCGGCCCGCAACGGCAGCGTCGAGGGCATGCGCGTCGGCGTCGTCAAGCAGTTCCGCGGTGAGGGCTACCAGGCCGGTGTCATCCAGCGCTTCGACGAGTCGGTCGCGCTGATGAAGGAGCTGGGCGCCGAGATCGTCGAGCTGGACTGCCCGTCCTTCGACCTCGCGCTGTCGGCGTACTACCTGATCGCGCCGTCGGAGTGCTCCTCCAACCTGGCCCGCTTCGACGCCATGCGCTACGGCCTGCGGGTCGGCGACGACGGCACCAAGTCCGCCGAGGACGTCACGGCCCTGACCCGCGAGGCCGGCTTCGGCCCCGAGGTCAAGCGCCGGATCATGCTCGGCACGTACGCGCTCAGCTCCGGCTACTACGACGCGTACTACGGCTCCGCCCAGAAGGTGCGGACGCTGATCACCCGCGACTTCGAGAAGGCCTTCGAGCAGGTCGACGTGATCGTTTCGCCGACCACGCCGACCACCGCCTTCCCGATCGGCGAGCGCGCCGACGACCCGATGGCGATGTACCTCGCCGACCTGTGCACGATCCCCACCAACCTGGCAGGCAACGCGGCGATGTCGCTGCCCTGCGGCCTGGCTCCCGAGGACGGGATGCCGGTGGGCCTGCAGATCATCGCTCCTGCCATGGCCGACGACCGGCTCTACAAGGTCGGTGCCGCGGTCGAGGCCGCGTACACCGCCAAGTGGGGTCACCCGCTGCTTGAGGAGGCACCTGCACTGTGAGCGCCATGACCAAGAAGGCCAAGAACTTCAAGAAGTCCAAGGGCGGCCTGTACCTGTCGATCGGCAGCACCGCGTTCGGCGCCCTCAGCGTCGCCAAGCAGGCCAAGCTGGCCCGTCAGGAGAACGACACGCTCCGCCTGATCGACGCCGCCGTTTCGGCCGCGGCGATCGTCACCGGCCTGGCGATCCTCTACCGCGAACTGAAGCGCCTGGGCGACGACGACGTCCTGCTGGGCTGAGAGGGAAAGTTTCACCGTGACTGTCACTGACCTGGTGTCGTACGAGGACGCCCTCGCGACGTACGACCCCGTCATGGGCCTTGAGGTCCATGTCGAGCTCGGCACCAAGACCAAGATGTTCTGCGGGTGTTCCACCACCCTGGGCGCGGATGCCAATGCGCAGACCTGCCCCACCTGCCTGGGTCTGCCCGGCTCGCTGCCCGTCGTCAACGCGATCGGCGTCGAGTCCGCGATCAAGATCGGCCTGGCGCTGAACTGCTCCATCGCCGAGTGGTGCCGCTTCGCCCGGAAGAACTACTTCTATCCGGACATGCCGAAGAACTTCCAGACCTCCCAGTACGACGAGCCGATCGCCTTCGACGGCTATCTCGACGTGCAGCTGGAGGACGGGGAGATCTTCCGGGTGCACATCGAGCGCGCCCACATGGAGGAGGACACCGGCAAGTCCACCCACATCGGTGGTGCCACCGGCCGTATCCACGGCGCCCGGCACTCCCTGCTGGACTACAACCGCGCCGGTATCCCGCTCATCGAGATCGTCACCAAGCCCATCGAGGGCGCGGGCGAGCGGGCCCCCGAGGTCGCCAAGGCGTACGTCGCCGAGCTGCGCGAACTCATCAAGGCGCTCGGCGTCTCCGAGGCCCGCATGGAGCAGGGCCAGATGCGCTGCGACGTGAACCTCTCGCTGCGCCCCAACGGCACCGAGACCTTCGGTACGCGCTCGGAGACCAAGAACGTCAACTCCCTGCGCTCCGTGGAGCGTGCGGCCCGGTTCGAGATCCAGCGGCACGCCGCGGTGCTCTCCTCCGGCGGCACGATCGTCCAGGAGACCCGGCACTTCCACGAGGAGGACGGCTCCACCACGGCCGGCCGCATCAAGGACAACGCCGAGGACTACCGCTACTTCCCCGAGCCGGACCTGGTGCCGGTGGCCCCCTCCCGTGAGTGGGTCGAGGAACTGCGGGCTGCGCTCCCCGAGCTGCCGCGGGTGCGCCGCAACCGGCTGCGCGAGGAGTGGGGCATCTCCGAGCACGACATGCAGTCGATCCTCAACGCGGGCGCGGTCGACCTGATCACCGCCACCGTCGACGCCGGTGCGGACTCCGCCTCGGCCCGTAAGTGGTGGATGGGCGAGCTGGCCCGCCGCGCCAACGAGGACGGCGTGGACCTGGCCGCCCTGCCGATCACCCCCGAGCAGGTCGCCCGGGTGACCGCGCTGGTCGCCGACGGCTCCCTCAACGACAAGCTGGCCCGCCAGACCATCGAGGGCGTGCTGGCCGGCGAGGGCGACCCGGACACCGTCGTCGAGAAGCGCGGCCTGAAGGTCGTCTCCGACGAGGGCGCCCTGGGCACCGCCGTCGACGAGGCGATCGCCGCCAACGCCGCCATCGCCGACAAGATCCGCGGCGGCAAGGTCGCCGCGGCCGGCGCCCTGGTCGGCGCGGTCATGAAGGCCACCCGGGGCCAGGCGGACGCGGCCCGCGTGCGCGAGCTGATCCTGGAGAAGCTGGGCGTCGAAGGCTGACGCGCTGATTCCTGTGCACGAGCCGAGCGGCCGTCCTTCTGCGGAGGGGCGGCCGCTTCGTCGTGCAGCGGCGGGCGGTCCGCCCTGCCGTCAGGGGGCGAACAGCCAGCTGCCGCCGAAGACCGCTGCGAGCACGCCCATGCCGGCGGTGAGCGTCATCCAGGGCCGCGCACGGCGCCAGCCCACCACGGCGAGCACGGCGCAGCAGAGCAGCACCGGACTCAGTACGAAGACCAAGGCCGGGGCCCCGCCCTTCACGATGCCGATCACGGCGGGCACGGTGACGAACAGGGCGAGCCCGGAGATTCCCAGCGCGATACGGCGCGGATAGTCGTCCCTGATCAGCATGGCTCTCCTCGGTCCCCCTCGGTTCCTCTCAGTGCCCCAGCCGTTCCAGTGCGGCGAGTGGATAGCGTTCGCCGGCGACGGCGCCGTCGGGCACTGCTGCGCGGAGCCGTTCCGTCTGCTCGCGGCTCAGGGCGATCCCGGCCGCCGACGCGTTCTCGTCCAGGTAGGCGCGGCGTTTGGTGCCGGGGATCGGGACGATGTCCTCGCCCTGGGCGAGCAGCCAGGCGAGGACGGCCTGTGCCGGGGTGCAGCCGAAGGACTCGGCGGTGGTCCGTACGGCCCGGACGAGGCGGAGGTTGCGGTCGATGTTCTCCTCGGCGAACCGCGGCCACCGGCGCCGGGCGTCCTCGGCGGTCAGATCGTCCCGTGCGGCGAGCGCGCCGGTCAGCATCCCGCGGCCGAGCGGCGAGTACGCCACGATGCCGATGCCGAGTTCCCGGCAGGTCGCCCGCATCTCGCCCTCCACGACCTCGCGGGTGAAGAGGGAGTACTCCAACTGCACGGCGCTGATGGGGTGGACGGCATGCGCCCGGCGCAGCGTCTGCGGGCTGACCTCGCTGAGGCCGAGGTGGCGTACGGCACCGGCGGCGACGAGCTCGGCCATCGCACCGACCGTCTCCTCGATGGGGACGGCCGGATCACGGCGGTGCATGTAGTACAGGTCGATGTGGTCCGTACCGAGGCGGCGCAGCGAGGCGTGGCAGGCCTCGCGCACCCAGGCGGCGGAGGTGTCGACCTCGTTCACCCGCCCCGTGGCGGCGTCGTGCCGCAGCCCGAACTTGGTGGCGAGGACGAGTCGGTCCCGCGGCGATCCCGTACGGCTGTGCAGCCAGCGGCCGAGGAACTCCTCGTTGGCGCCCCGCCCGTAGGCGTCCGCGGTGTCGAGCAGCGTGACGCCGAGTTCGACGGCGCGGTCGAGCGTACGGAGCGATTCGGCGTCGTCCGGGACGCCGTACGAGGTGGACATCCCCATACAGCCGAGGCCGAGGGGGGAGACGGTGGGGCCGTGGGTGCCGAGCCGGCGGACCTTCATCGTCACGTCTGAGCCCGTCAGTTGGCGATGTCAGACAGGAACACGGACCAGGCGGCGGCGCTCAGGGTGAGTATCGGGCCGCCGGGGTTCTTGGAGTCGCGGATGTGTATGGCGGAGGGACAGGCGGCGACTTCCAGGCAGTTGCCGCCTTCGCTGCCGCTGTGGGCCGACTTGCGCCAGTCGTAGGCGACCTCGATGCAGTTGCCCCCTGCACTGCCGCTGTAGCTCGACTTGAACCAGTTAAGACCGCGAGAGAAGTGCTGGGCTGCTGTGCCGGTCATGACTCTCCTAGCAAGTCGTCCAGCAGGCTCATCGTCTCCTCGGGGGTGAGGGCCTGCGACCGCAGCATCCCATATACCTGTTGATACACGCTGACCTTATCCGGGTCGTCGACTAGGAAGCTGATCCGTTGGGTTTCGATGTAGGCGAGGTGCTCGTGATCGGGTGTCTCCAGCAGGACCAGTGGGCCGTCCAGCGAGGCATGGGTGTGTCGAGCCGTCGGCATGATCTGGAGCCTCAGGAAAGGGAGTTCGGCGCATGAGCGGAGATGGCGGAGCTGGGCGCGCAGGATCTCGGGGCCGCCGATCGGCCGGTGGAGCACTACCTCTTCCAGGATGAAGTTGAGCATGGGCAGAGGCTTTTTGCGCTCCAGCAGTTTCTGTCGGCTGATGCGTCCTGAAACCCATTCCTCGGCCTGCTCCTCGTCCAGGGGTGGGTAGAGCGAATCGAAGGTTGCCCGTACGTAGGGCTCAATCTGCAAAAGCCCCGGCACCACCTGGTTCTGATGCGCTACCGGCGTGAGCGCCGATCCGTCCCGCTGGCAAGGGAGTTCGCCCGCCACGCGCTCGCCGACTGGGACCTGGAGAGCCGGGCGGACGCCGTTCTGCTCTGCGTCAGCGAGCTGGCGACCAATGCCCTGCTGCACGGTGTGCCGCCGGGGCGTGAGTACCGGCTGTGTCTGTCGCTGTACGAGGACGGGCTGCTGCGTGCCGAGGTGCACGACAGCGGGGGCGGTGAGCCGCGGGTTCCGGTGCGGGGTGGCGGGGTGGAAGAGGAGTGCGGGCGGGGGCTGTTCCTGGTGTCCGCGCTCGCGGACAAGTGGGGGGGCGGGGAGCGTGATCCGGGCAAGGTCGTGTGGTGTGAGTGGTGGCCGGAGTTCCGGGGCGGTGCGCGGTGACCGGACGCGGGCGCCCGGTGCGGGTCAGTGGCAGTGCATGGTGGCGGCGACCTTGGTCAGGACGGCGCGTTTGACCGCCGCGTACTGCGCGTCCGAACCCGTGGCTATGACGTGCACATAGCGGCTGCCCGGCCCCTTGGCGCAGTCCAGTGCCGTGGCCGCGTCGCGGTCAAAACGGAGGTCCTTGCCTGTCAGCTTCAGTGGCCCTGCGGACGGCACCTGCACACGGGCCTGGACGCCGGTCGGCGAGAACGCGTCCAGGGTCGCCCGGTCGCGCAGCACGAGCGCCGAGAACAGTCCCAGGTCGAGCGCGCCATCGCCCTCCTCCAGGGCGGAGCACCTGCTGACCGGGTCGTCGGTGAAGCCGCCGAACTGGCGGACCGGCCCCTCGGCCCACTTCCGTACGGTCCCGGCGTCCGCCACGCCGCAGGGCGTCTCGTCGCGGGAGAGGTGCACGGGCTCCGGCGTGGGCCAGTCGAAGCTCCGGGGAACGGGGAAGGGCCTGCCGCCGCACCGGGATATCCGGGCGTTGCCGACGGCGAGCAGGCTTCTGGCGGCGAAGGTCGAGGCGGCGCGCTGATCCGCCCCCGCGCTGGGGACGTTGATGTGCGCCAGCTTGTTGCGGCACTGGGGGAGGCGGAGCCAGCCGTCGACCCGGTTGCGGTTCGGCTTGATCATCCCGGGCAGGCCGTGGTGGAGCGGGACGGTGCCGAGGCCCCACCACAGGTGCGCCTTGAGCGGGGTCCTCATGACGGTGGCGTCGAGCCGCCAGTCGCCCCGCTGCACCGTGCAGTCCGGGTCGCCCCACCGGTCCTTCGTCTCCGTGACCTCCCAGGGGGCGTCGCCGGGTGGTGCCGCCCTCGTCAGCAGCGAGCGGTCGAGGGAGTTCCAGCACGCCCGGTCCGGCAGCGCGCCGCTCCAGGGCCAGGCGCCGTTCACCGTGGCCCAGGCGGCGAGCAGCAGCCCGGCCGTGGCCAGGGCGACCGCCGGCCAGAACCGCTTGAGGTGTGGTGTGCGGCGTCCCGTGTCCGCCGGATGTTCGACTTCCCCCATGCCATTGAACCTAAGAGGCGCTCCTTCGACGCCGCAACCGCCTGTGGATAACGCGGAGTTGTCATCCCGCTGCCTATCGCCGACCACTGGCGTCCACTACTGTCCCGGTCGCACCCGGTGCAATGGGCTGAGGCCAGACCATTGCGCGGTCCGTGGTTGTCGTGACTGTCGACTGGGAGGTCGGGCGTGGCACCGGAGGTATCTCGCAGACGGGTACTGGGAGTTGGCGCGGCAGCGGCGGGCGCGGCGGTGGCCGGGTCGCTGCTGCCGCCGTCGCTGCAACAGGCGCTGGCGGACGACGCGGCACGGCCGGCGCGGGGCGGCGGGCTCGGGGACATCCGGCACGTCGTCGTGCTGATGCAGGAGAACCGCTCCTTCGACCACTACTTCGGGACGCTGCGCGGGGTGCGCGGCTACGCCGACCGCAACGCGATCGAGCTGCCCGGCGGCCGGAGCGTCTACGAGCAGCCGGGGCTGCTGGGCCTCGGGACCGTGCTGCCCTTCCCGGTGCGCGGGGCGGCCGCCGCGCAGAAGAAGGACCTGCAGTACATCGGCGCGCTGGACCACAGCTGGTTCGGCGGGGCGGTCGCGTGGAACCGCGGCTGGATGAACGGCTGGGTCACCGCCAAGACCGCCGCCACCATGGCCCACTACGACCGGCAGGACATCCCGCTGCACCACGAACTCGCGGACACCTTCACCGTCTGCGACGCCTACCACTCCTCGATCCACTCCTCCACCAGCCCCAACCGCAACCACCTGGTGAGCGGCTGGACGGGCTACGAACCCAACGGGAAGCGGGCGGTGGGCAACGACGCCTACGAGGAGGACACCCACCCCGGCTACACCTGGACCACCTACGCCGAGCGGCTGGAGAAGGCCGGCCGCAGCTGGCGGGTCTACCAGGAGTGGGACAACTTCACCGACAACAACCTGGAGTTCCACGCGCGCTTCAAGGCGGTCGCGAGGAAGGCCCTGGCCAAGGTGGACGGGGTGCGGGCCATGACCGCCTACTACACGAAGGTGGCGGGCGCCGACGAGGCCGGGCGCACCCGGCTGGCGGGGCTCCTGGAGGAGGGCGTCAAGGGGCTGGACCGCGCGGAGCGCAGCCTGTTCGAGCGGGCGCTGCGGCGGGGTGAGCCGGACACCACGGCGACCGTGTTCGCCGCTGACGTGGCGCACGGCAGGCTGCCCGAGGTGTCGTACCTCGTGCCGTCCGCCGCGGACTCCGAGCACCCCGGCTCGTCCTCACCGGCCGAGAGCGCCACCATCGTCTACAAGGTGCTCGACGCGCTCGGCCGCAACCCGGAGGTCTGGCGGCACACCGCGCTCTTCCTGACCTACGACGAGAACGACGGGTTCTTCGACCATGTGCCGCCCCCGGTGCCGCCCGCCGGGACCGACGGGGAGTTCTGGGACGGCAGGCCGACCGGTCTGGGCATCCGGGTCCCGATGATCGTCATCTCCCCGTGGACGGTCGGCGGCTACGTCTGCTCCCAGGTCTTCGACCACACCTCGGTCACCCGCTTCCTGGAGCGCTGGACGGGGATCGCGGAACCCCAGATCAGCGCCTGGCGGCGCACCGTCTGCGGCGATCTGACCGCCGCCTTCGACTTCTCCCGCGGGCGCCGGCAGCCGTCGGTGCGGCGGCCCGGCGCGGTACCGGAGTTCAGCGGGCGCTGGGCGCCGCTGCCGCCGCTCCGGCAGGCACTGCCGCGGCAGGAGCCGGGCAGCCGCCCGGCCCGGGCGCTCCCGTACCAGCCGGACGCCGACGGCGGCTTCGACCCGGGCGCCGCGGTCTTCCGGATGGCCGTCCGCAACACCGGCGAGGCCTCGGCCCATCTGGCGCTCTATCCGTACGCGAAGGAATTCGGGGCGCCGCAGCACCGGGACGTACAGGGGAAGGCGCGGTGGGATGTACCGGTGAAGGACGGTACGTACCGCTTCACGGTGACCGGCCCGAACGGCTTCCGGCGGGAGTTCGCCGGTACCGGGCGGGGCGCGGCCGCGGCCGTCACCCTGGGCACGCGGATCGACGCCGGGCGGCAGGAACTCCATCTGACCCTCACCAACCCCGGCCGCACCGACCTGACGTTCACCCTCGCGCCGCTGGCCTATACGGACACCGCGCCGCGCACGGTGACGGTGAAGGCCGGCGGCAGCCGCACCGTCGCCCATCCCGCCGCGGCCGCGCATGGTTGGTACGACCTCGCCCTCACGGTCACCGAGGACAGGTCCTTCCGCCGCCGTCTCATGGGGCATGTGGAGAACGGCGAGGAGTCGGTCACCGGCTGAGAGGCGGTGTACGGGGGCGCGGCCCGGAGGAGGGGACGGCGGCGAGTTCCCCTTCCCGTTTTTTGTGGGGAAGCCCACAAAGGGGGTCAAAGGATCTTTTCCGGCTGACACCCTGCCCCGGAGAGGCGGACCGTACGCTTCCGCTTCGGGGTGTGCGGCGGTCCGCCCCGCCCCCGTACATCCGCGCTCGGCACCGCCCGTCCCCGGGAGATATCGACGCCCAACCCGGGAAGCAGACGAGGTCCGTGACCGCTCTGGCTCGGTGGTGTCTCAGGCGCCGCATCGTGGTGATCGTGCTCTGGCTCGCCGCCTTCGCGGGTGTCGCCGTCGCCGCCGGGTTCACGGGGGCCGCGTACTCGAACAACTACGAGGTACCCGGGACCGAGTCCGGGCAGGCGAGCGCCCGTATGGCGAAGGCCTTCCCGGACCGCTCCGGGGACGGCGACACCCTCGTGTGGCACACCGGCTCCGGAACGGTGCGCTCCGCCGCCGTCGAGAAGACGATGCGGCACACCCTCAAGAGGGTCGCCGGCCTGCCCGGAGTCTCCGAGGTGCAGAGCCCCTACGGGACCCGCGGCGACCGCGGCGGCGCGCGGCAGATCAGCGAGGACGGGCACACCGCCTACGCCTCGGTGCTCTTCGACCGGCGCATCGACGAGCTGGACGTCGCCCAGGTCCGCAAGGTCGTCGACACCGCGCAGGCCGCCGCCCGTCCGGGCCTCCAGGTCGAAATGGGCGGCGCCGGCATCGCGCTGACCGAGGCACCGCGCGCCCAGCTCCCGGAGATCATCGGGCTCTGCGCCGCGGCCGTGGTGCTCTTCCTCGCCTTCGGCTCGCTCGCCGCGACCTTCCTGCCGATCATCACCGCGCTCGCCGCCGTCGGCACCGCCTCGGCCGGGATCACCCTGCTCAGCCACGCCATGACCGTCGCCGACTTCGCCCCGATGCTCGGCATGCTGATCGGGCTCGGCGTGGGCATCGACTACGCGCTGTTCATCGTCACCCGGCACCGCAAGGGCCTGCGGGCGGGCCTGCCGGTCGAGGAGGCCGCCACCCGGGCCCTCGCGGTGTCCGGGCGCGCGGTGGTCCTCGCCGGTGCCACGGTCTGTATCGCGCTGCTGGGCATGCTGATCCTGCGGCTGAGCTTCCTCAACGGAGTCGCCCTCGCGGCCTCCCTCACCGTCGTCCTGACCGTGGCCGCCGCCGTGACCCTGCTGCCGGCGCTGCTCGGGCTGATCGGGACGCGGGCGCTGAGCCGCCGCGAGCGCCGCCGGCTGGCCGAGCACGGACCGCGGTCCGAGCGGCCCACCGGAATAGCCGCCCGCTGGTCCGGCTTCGTCGAGCGGCACCCGAAACTGCTGGGCACCGTCGCGGCCGCCGTCATGCTCGCCCTCGCCCTGCCGACCTTCGGACTGCAACTGGGCACCTCCGACCAGGGCAACAACCCGGCCACGTCGACCACCCGCAAGGCCTACGACCTGCTCGCGGGCGACGGCCCCGGCCAGGGGAGCGGCTTCGGCCCCGGCTTCAACGGGCCGCTGACCCTCGTCGGCACCCTCGACGGCGCCAAGGACCGGGTCGCGTTCGGGAAGCTGCCGCACCGGCTGCGCGAGACGCCGGGGGTCGCGCAGGTCAGCGGGCCGGAGTTCGGCGGCGGGCGCGGCACCGGCGTGATCACCGTCGTACCGGACAGTTCCCCGCAGTCCCGGCAGACCTCCGAGCTGGTGGAACGGCTGCGGACGGAGGTGCTGCCGGCGAGCGAGCGCGGGACCACCCTCCAGGTACGGGTCGGCGGGATCACCGCGAGCTACGACGACTTCGCCTCGGTCATCGTCGGCAAACTGCCGCTCTTCATCGGCGTCGTGATCGCCCTGGGGTCGGTCCTGCTGCTGCTCGCCTTCCGCAGCGTCGGCATCCCGCTCAAGGCCGCCCTGATGAACGTCGCCGCCGTCGCCTCGTCCTTCGGGATCGTGGTCGCGGTCTTCCAGTGGGGCTGGGGCAGCGAACTCCTGGGCCTGGGCAGCGCGGGCCCGGTCGAACCCTTCCTGCCGGTGATCATGGTGTCGGTGCTCTTCGGGCTGTCCATGGACTACCAGGTGTTCCTGGTCTCCCGGATGTACGAGGAGTGGCAGCTGACCCACGACAACCGCCGGTCGGTACGCGTCGGTCTCGCCGAGACCAGCCGCGTGATCAACTCGGCGGCGGTCATCATGATCGCGGTGTTCGGGGCCTTCGTCCTCAGCGGCGACCGGACCATCGCGATGTTCGGCATCGGCCTGGCCAGCGCCGTCGCCCTGGACGCCTTCGTCCTCCGTACGCTGCTGGTTCCCGCCCTGATGCACCTGCTGGGCGGCGCCAACTGGTGGCTGCCGTCCTGGCTCGACCGGTGGCTGCCCCGGATCAGCATCGAGCCGCCGCCGGAACCGGGCGGGGTACGGCTGCCCGGCCCTCAGGACGGCGAGAAGCCGCTGGTGAGTGCGTAGGAAGTGGTCCCGGCGCGGGCCCCGCGGCCGGTGTGCCGCCGCCCGCCGGCCGCTCCCCGGCGCCGTTCTCATCCGACTCTCAGACGCGGCGCCTACGGTCGCGCCCATGGGTACCAGGACGACCGAGAAGCGAACCGACGACGAGAAGGCCGTGCCGGAGCAGACCGCCACGGACACCGCCGCGATTCCGGAGGCCACCGAGGCCGAGGCGGCCGGCAAGGCCGCCGCCAAGGCCGACGAGCAGACCGATGACAACGCCGCCCTCGCCGCGCAGGACGAGGCCGGAGACCTCGGCGCGGACGACGCCGCCGACGAGCTTGGCGGCCCGGACACCGCCTCCGCGACGTCCTCCGGGGTCGCCGCCGGCGCCGGTGCCGTCGTGGCCGCGGGGCTCGGCCTCGCGTCCGTCAGCGGCACCTGGCTCGGCACGACGCTGGCCGAGCGCGCCAACCTGATGGGCCAGATCAAGCTCCAGTCGGGCAAGGCCAGTGACCAGATCGCCGCCGTCTACGGCGCCTCCTGGCACACCAACGCCCTGGTCAACGGCGTCTTCGCGCTCCTCGCCGTGATCGCCGCCACCGTGGTGCTGACCAGCCGGCGCGCCACCTGGGTCCGGGCCGTCGCCTGGGGCGGACTGGCGCTGGGCGTGCTGGGCGTACTGATCTCCGCGGGCATGTACCTCGACCTGTTCGGCAGCATGCCGACCGTGCCCAAGGCCCCGGCGGGGGGACCCACCGCTCCGTAGCGCGGCGAAACCGACATCCGCTGAAGACCCACCGGTCCGCCCGGTGGGTCTTTGGCGTTGGCGGGGGAGCGCTGGCCTGCCGTGCCCGCTCCGGGGGCGGAACCGGCAGCAGTCACCCCGCGCGGCACACACGAATTCCGAAAGTTGATTGAGCCTGCGGCGTCACCCTTCTAACATGGGTAACTACCCTGTGTAGATCATTAGTTGGCCGAAAGGCCGCTAGTCGGCTGATGAGGTGAGATCCGCGAACAACTCAGTCGAACCCTCCTCCTTCCCGGACGATGCCGGAGCGGACTACTTCATCCGCGAGTACCGCACCGCCGTGAACCCCGCCCGGCGCGACCTCCTGGAGAACAAGCCGCCACTGCTCCTCCTCAGCACGTCGACGGACGCCCCGGAGTCCCACACCCACCGGGTCCTCGAAGCGCTGCGCTGGGCACTCGGACCCGAGTACAAGCGCGTTCCGCACACGGTGCTGTACGCCGAGGGCGACGTGCCCCTGCTCACCGTCCAGGCGGGCACGGGCCTCGAATTCGACATCCCCCGGCGCTCGACCCCGGACCGCTTCCCCAACTTCCGGCTGATGGCGGATGTCGTCGCCCAGATACAGGAGAGCCGTCCGGGCGGCGGCGGCCTGGGGGCGCGGAAGTTACGCGACCACGTCTACCGCCAGCGGGCCGAACGGGGCGGCCTCCCCGGCCTGTTGTGGCACATGGGCGGCACGGACACCGCGCCCATCGGCGGGGTGTACGGCTTCTTCGTCGGACTCGTATGGCACTCCCTCACCCGGACCCTGCCCCGGTGGATCTGGGCCCGTCGGCAGAACCGCCGGCTCGTCAGGTCCAAGCGGAGCGGCTGGCTCGGCACACACCTCAACGCGACCGCCGGCGGGGCGCCGGTGTTCGAACTCCTCGACCAGGTAGGGGCCCGCCAGGCGCCCCGGCTCGGCCTGGAACCCGACCACCCCCGGCACAAGGAGGGCCTCGCGGCCCTCGAACTCCTGCTGCTGCGCGCCCTGCTGGAGGACCTGCGCAAACCCGCCGTCGGGCGGCTGCTGCCCAAGCGCCGCCGCCGGGTGGCCCGCCCCGTGCTGCTGGTGGAGATTCCGCCGGAGGGCGCCCCGGGGGCCGACGCGGCGGAGCGGTTCCTGCACGCGTTTCACACCCTGCAGGCCGGGCTGGACGGGCCCGGACCGCTCGTCATCGCGGTCGGCCACCCCTCCGGCTCCCTGCAGGCCGATCTGGGCGTGGAACGCACCAATCTCCGCCGGGCCAGCAGCCTGCTCCACTCCAGCAACCGGCGGCCGGTCGTGGTGCCCCTGGAGGACGAACCCTTCGAGCGCCCGGGGCTGCAGATTCCCCCGGTGCAGCCGCGGAAGTTCACCATGGGCTGGCGCGCCGTGACCGCCGTCGAACTGGCCGCGCTGACCACGGTCCTGGTGGGCGGCGCCCTCGCACCCGTCTTCTGGGAAACGCCGCCGGACACCCGGTGCGTGGGCGGGGACCGGCCGGCCGCGTCCGGCAGCCAGACCGAGCGCGTCGAGGTCAGGCCGAAGCAGTGGTACCAGGATGCGCTGAACCGGATCGACAAGCAGAACGAGGAGGCCGAGAAGTACGCCAAGGGCCGCGCGGTGCGCACCGTCGTGCTCTTCGAGTCGACCGCCCCGACGAGTGCCGAGGACACCATCTTCGACGGGGCCATCCCCGAACTGCGCGGGGTCGCCATGTGGCAGAAGCGGCTGATAGAGGACGCCGCTTCGGACGCCTCCCGGGTGCCGCTGCGGGTGGACGTGCGGAAGGCCGGTGCGGGCTTCCGCGAAGCCGTCCCCGCCGTGCGTGACCTCATCCAGGACGTCAAGCGGGAGAACTCCGGAGAGGCGTACGAGCAGATCGTCGGCGTCCTGGGCTTCGCGCAGAGCACGAAGGAGACCCAGGAGGCCGTGAAGGAACTGGGTGGCATCGGCATGCCGGTGGTCGGCACCACCGCGACGGCGGACGAGATGCAACAGAGCGATTCCTACTGGCCCTTCACTCCGGCCAACAGCACGGAGGCAAACATCGAGGCCGCCTTCGCCGCCCGTTCCCCCCTCGTGGCGAAGCCGGGGCAGGCGGACCCGCACGCGCCGGTGGAATGCGTTCCCGCCGGGCACGCGGTGATCGTACGGACCCCCGACGACCTCTACAGCGAGAGCCTCGCCGAGAGGTTCCAGCAGGCCTTCAAGGGGGGTGAGACGGTCATCAGCTTCCGCCAGGACTCCCAGCCCTTCGCCACACAAGCGGGCACGCAGAAGGCGACCACGGCCGACCAGCTCGTCGGCCAGGTGTGCCAGGCCCTGAAGGCCGAACCGGACACCGCCGTCTACTGGACCGCGCGGGCCAAGGACTTCACGGCCTTCGTCAGGGCCATGGACACCAACGGGACCTGCATCGAGAACGACCTCACCGTGCTCGGCGGCAATGAGCTGACGAATGTGGCGCTCACCGGCCAGTACGCCGACAAGGACTGGCTCCGGCTGTACCACTCCGCGCACCGCCTCCCCGAAGGGGACGACCGCGCCAGCGCGAAGACCAAGGAGTTCGTGCGCCAGTACAACGGGCAGTATCCGCAGGACCCCTGGAGCCAGGACGGGCACTCCGCGGTCTCCTACGACGCGTTCCACGTCCTGTCCCGGGCCGTGGACGGCGCGGGCAGCACCGTGCGGCGGGAATCCGTGCTGACCGCCCTGAGAAACAACATCACCTTCGACGGTGCCACCGGGGTCGTCAGCTTCTCCGAGTTCAGCAGTGGCCCCCCGAAGCGGAAGACCCTGGTGATCCTCCGGCAGTCGGCCGGCGAGCCCGAAGCGGTGGTCGCCTGCGGGGCGTACAGCCTGACGGCACCGAAGCGGCAGGATTCGCCCTGCCCCGACTGAGCCCCACCGCACCCGTTCTCCGGGGTCCCTACGCCCCCCGGCCCCCCTTCCTAGGCACCCCTGAGTCCGCCGGCCCCCGTTCCTAAGGACCGTACGGACACGAAGATCGGGCACCCTCCCGATGTGGCGGACCCCCCTTGGCGACGAGTCTGGAGCCACTCGACAGAACGTCGGGTCAGCACCTCACCACCGTCAGGGGAGACACCATGTTCCACTCCGAGCTGGAGATCCGGGTCCGTCACGAAGAGCTGCGCCGCGAGGCCGACCGGCGGCGTCTGGTGCGCCAGGCGAGCGAGGCCGACGGCACCGGGCACCGTGGCGCCGCCCGCTCCGGGGACGACGAACCCGAAGGGCGGGTGAGCGCGTGGGGCCGGCGGGCGCGGGTACGCCGCGCCACCGCCTGACCGCGAGGTTCCGGTGCCCCACCGCTCACCGGCCCCGCGACCGGCCCGACCGCCGCACGCCCGGCCCCAGGTGCTCACCGCACCAGGCCGGGCGTTCCGCGTCCCGGTCACGCCCTTCCCCGTACCGAAGCCCCCTGCCGGACTGTCAGAGCCCTGTGCGATGCTCGGCGGCGTGGAGACCAGGTCCGTCAGTCCCGTGTTCGTCGGCCGCGCGGCCGAACTCTCCGTATTGGGGGACGCACTCGACCGCATCGCGGTGTCCGGCGAGCCCCAGGCCCTGCTGATCGGGGGTGAGGCAGGGGTCGGAAAGACCCGTCTCATCGAGGAGTTCGGTGAGGCCGCCCGCGCCCGCGGCGCGCTCGTCGCGCTCGGCGGCTGCATCGAGATCGGCTCCGAAGGCCTGCCCTTCGCCCCGTTCTCCGCGATCCTGCACACCCTCAACTGGCATCTGCGCGACGAACTGGCCGTCGCCGTCGCCGGCCAGGAGGGCGAACTCGCCCGCATCCTGCCCGAATTGGGGGAGACGCCCGGCGAGGTGCACGACGAGGAGACCGGCCGCGCCCGCCTCTTCGAGCTGACCGCGCGCCTCCTGGAGCGGCTCGCCGCGCACCGCACCCTCGTCCTCGTCATCGAGGACCTCCACTGGGCCGACCGCTCCACCCGCGAGCTGCTCGCCTACCTCCTGAGGGCGCTGCACGACGCCGGCGTCCTCCTGGTGGCGACCTACCGCTCCGACGACATCCACCGCCGCCACCCGCTGCGCCCCTTCCTCGCCGAGATCGACCGGATGCGCACGGTCCGGCGCGTGGAGCTGGCCCGCTTCAACCGCGACGAGGTCCGCTCCCAGCTCGCCGGGATCAACGGCAGCGCCCCCGAGGAGGGCACCGTCGACCGCGTCTACAAGCGCTCCGAGGGCAACGCCTTCTTCGTCGAGGAACTGGCCCGCGGCCTCGCCGACGGCTGTCTGCACGGCCTCAGCGACCCCCTGCGCGACCTGCTGCTGGTGCGTGTCGAGGCGCTGCCCGAGGACGCCCAGCGGGTGGTCCGCACGGCCGCCGAGGGCGGCTCCACGGTCGAACACGAACTCCTCGCGGCCGTCTGCCGGATGCCCGAGGACGACCTCATCGAGGCGCTGCGGGCGGCCGTCGGCAGCAACACCCTGGTGCCCACCCAGGACGGAACGGGCTACCGCTTCCGGCACGCCCTCGCCCGCGAGGCGGTCGTCGACGACCTGCTGCCCGGCGAGCGCACCCGCCTCAACCGCCGCTACGCCCAGGCCCTGGAGGCCGACCCCGCCCTGGTGCGTGCCGAGGTCTGCGCCGCCCGCCTGGCCAGCTACTGGTACAAGGCCCATGACGCCGCCAAGGCGCTGCCCGCCGTCCTCGCCGCCTCCGTCCAGGCCCGCCGCCGCCATGCGTACGCCGAGCAGCTTCGGCTGCTGGACCGCGCCCTGGAGCTGTGGGACGACGCGCCCACCGAGGTCCGCCAGGGCGTGCGCCCGGTCGACTACGCCGAGGCGTATCCGGCCCGCGGCTGCCATGACGGCGACGCCCTGCGCTTCCTGGACCTGCTCGCCGAGATCGCGGTGGCCGCCCGGCTGTCCGGCGACACCGAACGGGCCTTCACGATCACCAAGCGCGCCCTGCGCTCGCTGCGCGACGAGAACGACCCTCCCCCAAACTCTCAACACGGTTCGAGCAGGGGGGACCCCCTACGCACGGCATGGTTCCGGGTGCAGCGCTCCCGGCTCTGCCAGGCCACCGGCCGCGGCAACGGCTGGGAGGACCTGGGCACCGCCCAGGAGCTGGTGCGCGGGCTGCCGCCGTCCTCCGTGCACGCCGAGGTGCTGGCCGCTGTGGCGAGCTGGTCGGTGCTGTACGAACCGGGACCGGGCACCTTCGCGACGGCCGAACGCGCCGTGGAACTGGCCCAGTTGGTGGGTGACGAAGGGGCCGAGCTCAACTCCCGGCTGACCCTCGCGGGGCTGCGGGTCGACGCCGGGGAGGTCGAGGAGGGCCTCGCCGACTTCCGTACCAGCCTGGACCGCGCCGTCGACCGTGGCTACTTCGGCGTCATCGGCCGCGGCCATGTCAACCTCCCCTCCGCGCTGGAAGGCGTCGGCCGCTCCCGCGAGGCCGTCGAGGTCACCGAGCGGGGCGTCGAACTCACCACCCGCTACGGCCTCAAGGACAGCACCAGCTGGGTGCTGGGCAACCGCGCCGAGTCCCTCCAGTCGCTGGGCCGCTGGGAGGAGGCCGACCGGGCCGTCGCCGACGCCGCCCGCCTCGCGCAGAACCCCAGCGCCGTCGCACTGGCCGCCAGCCGCCGCACCGCTCTCGCCCTGGACCGGGGCGACCTCGCCGCGGCCGAACGCGAACTGGCCGTCGCCCAGGAGTACTACGGCACCCACGCCCCGCAGCCGCAGCACGCCATCGTCATGGCGCGCCACGCCCTGCGCATCGCCGCCCGCCGGGGCCGCCTCCTCGACGCCCGGAGCATCCTCCAGCAGGCGCTGGACGCCGGTTTCCCGCCCGGTACCCAGCGCTACGGCTGGCCGCTGCTGTGGACCGCCGCCACCGCCGAGGCGGACGCCCGCGGACTGCCCGCCGCCGAGCCCGGCCGGGCCGCGGTCCTCGCCCGTATACGGGACGCCGCCAAGCGACTGCCGCAGCTCTGCCCGGTCTGGTCGGCGTACGGCCTCGCGGTCGACGCCGAACTCCGCCGAGCCGAGGGCCGCGAGACCCCCGACGCCTGGGCCGGGGCGGTCACCGCCTTCGAGCCCCTGGAGCGCCCGCACGAACTCGCCCGGGTCTGCTACCGCTGGGCCGAGTCACTCCTGCACGGCGGCGAGCGGGCCACCACCGGACTGCACGGCCGCACCCCGCGCGAGGCCGCCGTCCTCCTGCTCGCCCAGGCGCACACCGCCGCCGTGACGATGGGCGCCCGCCCCCTCGCCGACGAACTCGAACTCCTCGCCCAGCGGGGCCGCGTCCCCCTCCCGGGCCTGACCCCGGCCGGGTCGGCCGCCCCGGTCACCCCACCGGGCACGGCCCCCGGCAGCGCCGCTGCCGAGGCACCCGCCCCCGCCGAATCCCTCGGCCTGACCCCGCGCGAACGCGAGGTGCTGCGCCTGGTCGCCGACGGCCGCAGCAACCGCCAGATAGCCGACGCCCTGTTCATCTCCCCGAAGACCGCCAGCGTCCATGTCTCCAACATCCTCGCCAAGCTGGGCGTCTCCGGCCGCGGCGAGGCGGGCGCGGTGGCCCACCGCCTCCGCCTCTTCGGCGAGCCGACGCCCGGCTAGCGGGGGCTAGGACGGTTCCTGCTCCGGACCTTCGCGCCGAGGCGCCCCGGTCCGTGGTGGGGCCGTCCTGACGACGACGGTGCCCGAGGAGAGGTCGATCGGGCCCTTCCCGGGGTCGCCGTCGCCGACGTCATCGACGACGAGTGACATCTTCTGCCGTTCCTCGTCGGTGTGTTTGCGCCCCGGTGCGAACAGTTCCTCCGCGATGTTGAACATGGTGCCCTGCCCCCTTGTCGGTGTGAGCGCACCCGTCCCCCTGCCCCCGAGTGTAGGCAGGACACCCGAAAAGGGGATCTGCCGGATCAGCTCACCTTGAGGCGGAGAATCCGGTCATCGCCCTTGTGCGGTGTGCCCCTGCCGTCGGTGTTGCTGGTGACCAGCCACAACGTGCCGTCGCCGGCCGCCACGACGGTCCGCAGCCGTCCGTAGGTGCCCTTCAGGAAGGCCTGCGGCGCGGCCACCGGCTTCGTCCCGTCCAGCGGAATCCGCCACAGCCGTTCGCCGCGCAGCGAGGCCATCCAGACCGAGCCCTTGGCGTAGGCGATACCGCTGGGTGAGGCGTCCGCGGTCTTCCACTGCTCGACCGGGTCCACGAACCCGGGACCCTTCGACCCGCCCTTGGCCCGGCCCTCGGCCTCCGGCCAGCCGTAGTTCCTGCCCGGCTCGATGAGGTTGAGCTCGTCCCAGGTGTCCTGCCCGAACTCCGAGGCCCACAGCCGCTTGTCGCCGTCCCAGGCCAGCCCCTGCACATTGCGGTGGCCGTAGTCGTACACCACCGAGTCCGCCTCGGGGTTGCCGTGCGCCGGCTCGCCGTCCGGTGTCATCCGCAGGATCTTGCCCGCGGGGGAGTCCTTGTCCTGGGCCAGACCGGTGTCGCCGGTCTCGCCGGTGCCGGCGTAGAGCATCTTGTCCGGGCCGAACGCGATCCGGCCGCCGTTGTGGACCTGGCCCTTGGGGATGCCCTTGTAGAGCGTGTCGGGCGCGGCCAGCTGATCGCCCGGCGGGCGCTTCTCGTCGTAGGTCATGCGGGCGATGCGGTTGTCGGACGCGGTGGTGAAGTACGCGTACACCTGGTGGTCGGCGCCGAACGTCGAGGGGACCGCGATCCCCAGCAGCCCGCCCTCGCCCCCCGGGTCCACACCCGGCACCGACCCCACGTCGGTCTTCTTCCCGTCCTTCGCCGAGACCCGGACGATCTTCCCGGTGTCGCGGGAGGCGACCAGCAGATCCCCGTCCGGCAGCACCGCCACGCCCCACGGCGACGTCAGACCGGTGGTCAGCGTGCCGGCCACCTTCACCGAGCCCTTGGCGGGCGGCGCGTCCGACGGCGGGGTGGCGCCCGGTGAGGAGGCGGCGCCGGGGCTCTTCGACGGGGTGACGGAGCCGTCGCCCCGGGGCTGTGCGCCGGACGAGCAGCCCGCTGCCAGGAGCAGCGAAGCGGTGGCCAACACGGCGGTCTGGGAACGGCGTTGCACGGCTGGGGTCCTCTCGTCGGCAGGGCGTGGACAAGAACACCACATCGCGCGCCGCTGCGCCGCGCCCCACGCGTTCCGGAGCCACTCCCACCTGCCATGATCCGGCGCGGACGGCCGTCACGCGAGCGCGTGGCCCCTGTTGCCGGGGACCGGACAACACACCTAGGGGGTGTCGTTCGGATCATGGCGGGCTCGCGGGGTCTGGCACGCACGCTCGCCGCGTTGTCGTCACTCTTCCCCAAGCTCTCGGCTTCGCTCGAGCAGGGGAGGCCCCAACCGCTCCGCGTCGACTCCCTCCTCCGCCTTGCGATCGCACGCACCAGACCCCGC